>JAPKYG010000207.1 GCA_026394435.1 Methanobacteriota archaeon
AGATACTGTGCGGTGCCCTGTTCTTCAAGAATATCATGGTACTTTGGAAGGAGCGCTCGTATCGTCATGATTTTGTTGATATCGTTTTAGAGAATTAAAAACTATTTTTTATACTGGTCAATATCGACTTCCATGCCACCCCGGGCTGCTATTACTTGAATCCCAAGTTTCTTTGACAGTTGCTCTGCAATCTCCCATGGTTTTGCTTTTACCATGCCCATACCGAAATGCGTCAGAATTGCAAGTCGTGGTTTGTTTGTCTCGATGATCTGTTCTGCCTCTTGTAAACAGAGGTGTTCGATAGTACTTTTATCCTCCAACATGACGACATTGACAATAAGGATGTCTCCGGTAAAATGTGATGCAAGACATGTAAAAAAATCGGTATCGGTGATCAGAGAAATCGAACTGGTTTTTCCTCTGAAGTTTATGCCATATGTTTCAACCCCATGTTTCATCCGTATTGGTGTTTCAAAAGATATGTTCCCTACATGGTACTTTCCTTTTTCTTTGAGAATCTCAATGCGTTCAACGTGCTCTCGAACGTATTTCAGAATAACCGGGTCACCTTCCAACGCATCACTTGGAGCAAACACGACTCCTTTTTTCTTGAATCCCCCGTTTGTCATGGCTTCTATCATTATGTTGATGTCGTTTGAATGGTCAATATGTCGATGTGTCAGTATAATACCGTCCAAATCCATTGGATTGAGCTTTGGTTTGCTTGAGATACAACGAACGAGGGAACCTGGCCCTGGGTCAATCATTACGTTTGTATCATCAAGTGTTAGCCAGATTCCACCGGATGCCCGGAGCTGTTTCATTACAACGAAACGTGCGCCGGCAGTTCCTAAGAATTTTATTTTGTTCATCTTCTCCCTGAATTGAAAAGAAAACTATTTGGAGGCCATAGGTTATTTCCAAATATGAATCTTTCCGATTATACTTATTATCTAGTTAGGCAAATACCTGCCGGACGTGTTTCTACATATGGTGCAGTGGCAAAAGCTCTTGGAAATAAACGATACGCAAGGGCTGTTGGTAAATATATGAATAAAAATCCAGATGCTGATACAATGCCCTGTTTTAAGATAGTTAAATCTGATGGAAGTCTGGGTGGATTTGGTCTCGGAATTAATGACAAGATAAATAGATTAAAAAAAGACGGCATAGAAGTTAAAGACGGAAAAATTATTAATTTTAAATGTGTGTTTTTTGATGATTTCAAAACAGTGTATCCCTTAAAGAAAAACAAATTATAAATCTGGAAGTTCTTTACTTGAAATAATGGATATTCCTTTAGTCTCAAACCAGTTTCTATATTGAGTAACTTGTGATTTTTTAAGCTCTTTTTTATGCAGATATATTCCTTTTATATTAGGTGTTGCCTGTATCGTCTTTTCAAGAATTTCATCGTCTATATTTCCTCCTTGTATCTGATATGTTGGTATCATGTGACCAAATGCTATCTTTTTTGCTAAGGCAACTTCGGTGAATCGTGGTGCGTAGTGCCCTCCACCGATTCCGAGGAGAACGGGGATGTCATTTGGATACTCTTCTTCATAATGATATTTTGCAAGCAGTTCAAGCAACGATGATGCAATAATAGATGCGGGTTCTTTTTGTTGCCATTGAATCTCTGTACTGCCGACTTCTACGAACAGGGTGGGAATCTTCAGAAAGGGTCCGTGGTGGGTGACTTCATAGCAGACCTGATATTTGAGATCCGTTGGTTGAAGGTTTTTTTTAATGAGGCGAAGAAGATGCGTCATCATTCGTGGTGCTGCTGGTATTAAGGTTTTTGGTTTTCCACCGAACATCGCATCACCGTAATTCCCGATTGGATGGACAGTGAGCGTTGGTTCTCCCATTTTACTGCGATGTCTTGAAAGAAAGATAGCTATCTTTGGTTCGATGTGAAGTTGTTCGAATACTTCGGTGTCGATGTTTTCGTGTCGTATTTTTTTATCTGGGATAGTCACGATCACCAGATTGTTCATCGAGGCGTGTCTGAAGACAGGAGTGTTGTAAAAAGTGCCGTGTTCCTCCCAAGTTGTTTGTTCTAAAAGACTGTTTTTGATATTTGTACTAGCAGGGTCCTCGGTTGAAGAAATAATTAGGACGGTCATGTAATCCTTGAAACATCAAGGGTGTTTTTGTAATTTGCGACACTATCTGTTTTGTTGACTGACGAGCTGTTTAATCCTGTCGACATGAACAATATAGCGGATACGGTCTTCGACGGTGCATATTTTTGCGATGAATTGAATTTCTTGCGCCTCTTCTTCTGTCGATAAAAGTCCGATTACTATCATGCAATGAAGGGTTGTTTTGCCCCTTATAAAGTCTTATTGTACAGATGTTATCCATTTAAATAATTATTATACTTATAAAAATAAGGATAAACCAGTAGGATTACTTTTTCATTATGAATTCAATCAGGAGAGTCTCTTTTTTCGTAGTAATAACAATGAACTGTATGCACTTTTTTCTAGATCTCCGCTCATGTATTCTTTTTCCATAATTCCTCTCTCGTTGTTCATATCGGAGAGTTTCATTACATTTTCATTGCGGAGGACGGTGATGAACATTGGTTTTTAATAGGTCATCCTCATTTGGGGAGAATGATGTCAACTCTATCACCGATTATCTGCAAGGATTATACATTACGATTTGAAAAAACCCTGATAATGGGGATACTCAATGTAACCCCTGACTCGTTCTCTGACGGAGGACTATTCAATGATTTTGATACAGCGGTTGCTCATGGGAAAAAAATGGTTTCGGATGGTGCTGACCTTATTGATGTAGGTGGAGAAAGCTCACGGCCCGGCTCAGCACCTTTATCTGAAAAAGAAGAACTGGACCGAATTTTACCTGTAGTGACACGACTCCTAGATGAGGTTTCCGTTCCCATTTCTATAGATACCTATAAACCACTGGTTGCAGACGTGTGTCTGCAGGCAGGTGCACATCTCATTAATGATATCACTGGATTGACGAACCTGGAGATGAGGAAGGTTGCGGTAAAACACAACGTCCCTGTTGTCCTTATGCATATGCGAGGAACACCAAAGACCATGCAGCAGAACCCTGTCTATCAGGATATGATTGGAGAAATTAAGGTATTCTTTCAGGAACGGGTTGCTATGGCACGTAAAGCAGGAATCCAAAATATCATCATAGACCCAGGGATTGGTTTTGGAAAAACACTAGAGCATAACCTTCAGATATTGAAACACCTTGGAGAATTCAAAAGTCTTGGCTGTCCGATTCTTATTGGGCCATCACGGAAATCCTTTATCGGGATGATCACGGGTTTGTCAGTAAAAGAGCGTCTCGACGGAACCTTAGCTGCAGTCACCGTGGCTGTTATGAACGGAGCGAACATGGTACGCGTCCATGATGTGAACGAATGTAAGCGCGCTATACAAGTCGTGGATGCGATTCGAGGTGTATAATGCCTATAGTGTTTCTAAGCCTTGGGTCGAATATTGGTGACAAAGAAGAACATATCAGAAAAGCACTCACTCTCCTCGCTAACATCTGTAAATTGAGACGAACATCTCATTTGTACCTCACAGAACCGGTTGGGTATACTGAGCAGGATTGGTTTTTGAATTGTGTCGTCGAGGTGGAGACCGATGTTGATCCGAAAAAACTGTTGTCTTCCATCAAATCCATTGAAAGAAAACTGGGGCGAAAAAAGACCGTGAAAAACGAGCCACGGATTATTGACATCGACATCTTGTTTTATGGGGATTGCGTGGTTAATACAAAGAATCTTGTCATCCCTCATCCTTTGCTGCAGGAACGTCTTTTTGTTCTTCAGCCGATGATGGATCTCAATCCCGGCTTTGTGCATCCTGTGTTAAAAAAGACGATACACGAGTTATATGTGCACCGACCATGGGCTGAGATGGTAACACCTTACAAATAGATGACGTTTATATCCCTGGTGTTTATTCTCTACAAATAAAAAAGGATGATATTAATGAGACTCTGTCGGGAATTCTATTTTGATGCTGCCCATTTTCTGCCGAATTATAAAGGAAAATGTGAGAAACTCCATGGCCATACATATAAGCTAGAAATTGTGATTGAAGGTGGCGTTAAAAAAGATGGGATGATCCTTGATTTCGCCAAGATGAAAGAAATTGTTGAGCTTGAAGTAATCGAGAAACTGGATCATCAGCAGTTGAATGCTCTGTTTGAATACCCGACCGCTGAGCATATTATCAATTGGATAGCTGAGCAGCTCAAAGGAAAGGTGCCGTTGTATTCGATTAAACTCTGGGAAGGGCAGGGTAAGTGGGTAGAGAAGATCATCTGAACCGATGATTCTCCGCTCGAAAAAACTAAGAGGATTGGGGCTTGTGGGAAGTATTCGAGAGTACGTTACACTTGTTCGGCCATACGGCATCCTTTTTTTAGGATTCACACCCGTATTCGGTGCAGTGTGCAATGGTGAATTTCGTGCGTTCCATCTCTCTGTTTTGCTCATGATCGGGTTGTTTACTCACGTGTTCGCTTTTGTTCAAAATGATTATTATGATGTCGAGGTCGATCGGCGGTCAACATATGTTGCGGGGCGTCCACTCACTACGGGTAATATTTCAAAGCATCACGCATTCTTGGTTTTTGTTGGTTCCTTTCTTCTTTGCGTGGTGTTTGCGGTCGTGTTTGTTTTTTCCTGGGCTTCGTCCCTCTTTCTTCTACTGTCATTTTTCTTAATGACGTTGTACAATAAATATAGTAAACGTATCCCTGGCATGGAATGTGTGTTAGGCGCTGGGGTGTTTGTTTTCGGGGTTTTTGGTGCACTGACCGTGTCTGATACTGTGTCTCCCTTATCGTTGATTATTTCGTTTGTTGGGTTTTTCCAATGGATGTTCAGCGTTGGAGTCTTAGCGAATTTAAAGGATGTGGAGTTTGACGCAAAACTCGGAATTCGGACCACTCCGATCATGTTTGGTGTACATGTAAGAGGACATGAACTGAAAAAACCGGTGGTTTTTATCGTGCACGTGTATGTGATGCAGTTTTTGTTTATCATGGTCGCTGCGCTCCCGTTTCTTTTCGGGTACACCCTGGGAAGCATCTCAGGGGTTCCGATTCCTTTGCTCTGTTTTTTTGTTCTCTCTGTGATCCTTTTCTATATCGCGTATCGAATCCTTTCCGCTCCCCTTCAGAAACGTGATACCTTGCTTCGTTATGGGGGAGTGCATGAGGGCCTTGCCTTGGTTTTGATTCCTATTGTTTTGACGAGCGTTCTCATTGAGCACCTTGGTATTCTTTCTACGTTGGGGATCATTTTTCTTATGTTGTTCTGGCCGCTCTGCTGCCTACGTCTTCTCTATGGCAAGACGATGATTCCTCTGGAGTAACCCTTGCGATTTTAGAAATCATTAAATACTTCTGAAAACTTTCGTTCTTTAATAAAAAAATGTGGGGAGGTGAAAAATGGTAACCATAAAAGAAATAAAGAGCACGATAGCAGTTGCAATAGCCGCAGCATTTGGTTTCATCATAGCTCTGATCTGGAAAGATATTATAATTGGTATAATGAAACTCGCTGGGCTTTGGCAAGACGTTGGACCAACGACATGGACCGGTGCAGGTATTGCAATAGTCGTGGCAGTGGTTATTACTGTCGTATCTGTGCTCGGAATTGTATATATCTCAAAATGGGGCGGCGTAGTACAAAAGTAGAAACACCCCTCTTTTTTTTTAAAAAATACGCGGTCTATCGTAGATTATATAAAATAAGGAGGTAACAGAGTTATTTCAGTTTTAGTCCACCAAGAATACTCTGTATATTTATGTTTTTAACGAGGAATATATAAAAAACATATTTCTGCCCTTAGAAACTATTGTTTTGTACTTATCGTTAACAGAATAAAAAAAGAAGAAAGAAGGAATGTTTTAGTACCCTAACATCTGTCTTAGTATCGGGAATACATGTGGGAATCGCTGGAACAACAACTCCAAGAACTGTAATAATGGCATATTATATGAGGTTGGCATTGTGACCGAAAGAGTCCCCCAGTCGCTTTCTTCCCCGAGAGTATCCCTCGCCTTTGCTTTGATCGTGTACGAACCTCTTGCAGTGTACGTATGACTCGCCCCCCCAGCTTCACCTGATGCAAAATCCTTACTCTCCACCGCTGAGCCATCACCCCAGTCGATATAACAAGTAACAGGATTATTATCAGGGTCAACCGAGGTAAAAATATACCAATATTCTTCCCTGATTGTTCCATTAATTTCACCAGTTATCGTTGGTGTCCCCGGAGGACTATTCGATTGTACCGGTCCGAATGCATGGAGATAGCCTCTATAATTGTCATACATTGAACCAATGTACACTGTTCCATCTTCTCCTATGCAGGGTGACGAATCGATAAAATCCAAAGCAATCTGTTTCCGCCATCGTTCCGTACCATCAGGGTTCACCGCAATGATTTCACCGCCCCTTCCATCACCAATATGTGTCCCAACATAAATCGTGCCATCCGCGGAAATCGCAGGAGAAGACGTCTGAATACGTCTCCCAGATCCCATGTTAAAACTCCATTTCAACGTCCCATCTGGATTGACCGCATAGAGATATTGCCCGCCAACATAAATGGTCCCATCACTGCCAATCGCCGGATTGGTTTCCGTACCATAGCCTCCGATACTGCATCGCCATTTCAAGGTTCCATTTGGATACAACGCATACAGATACCCATCATAGGAACCAATGTAAATGGTTCCATCTGTAGCAATCGACGGAGAACCTCTGACTTGGTCTCCTGTTTTGTATTGCCACTTCAACGTCCCATTTGGATACAGAGCATAGACATACGTATCATAGGACCCAAAAAAGATGGTGCCATCGTCACCGAGTGCGGGAGAGGAGGAAACAGCGTATCCTGTCTGAAATCGCCATTTCTCCGTCCCATCAGGGTTCACAGCATGTACCTTGCCACCATTACCTAATGACCATAAGGTTCCAACATAAATAGTGCCATCTAGTGCAATGGTTGGAGCACAATGAATATTAGCATCGTTCGCATAAAATACCCATTTTCTCGTCCCATTCGTCGAATACACCGCATGCAAATAGTCATCCCAAACACCAACATAAAGAATACCATCTTCACCAAGTGCTGGAGAAGAACTAATAGCACCACCCGTTTTATATTTCCATTTCAAACTCCCATCAGGGTATAAGGCGTATACATTCCAACTGGAATCTCCGAAATAGAGTGTACCATCCTCCCCAATGATTATACCACCATTAACATGGCCAGTATTTCCTATGCATTTAAACCGCCATTTCTCAAGACCAGGATTACCCGCCGTACTATAAGGACTCTGACTCGTATGATGCAGGTCATGGCAGTGCATCGGCCATGCTGAATCCATTGGACCACCACCCAATTGGTATGGATTATCAGAAAAAGAAAAAACCTCCTCTTCAATCAGCTCTTTATCAGCTGTGTCTGTAACATTCTCTCCAAGTACCAACATTGTCATTGAAGATCCGAGAAATAAAAATACCACCAAAAATATCAAACACCATTTAATGGGTATAGTCTTCATAGTATTTCCTTCAAATATATATAATGAATCGACTTAAAATAGTTTTTTATGAAATGCTAATTTGCAATACTTTCAGTGAGGTTAATGATAACTTTATCAAATCTAAATGCATTATTACCTTTACCAAGGAGATGAGGTAAGATATTATGAAAAAACAAATAACTGCAATATTTTTGATGTTGGTGATGATAGGAACAACTTTTATAATAATACCTAACGAAATGAAAGTGCAAGCATCAACGGGTGGCGGAAGCTTTGCACTTAAAATACCTTATAACATCGAATAAAAGTGCAGAACCTTGAATAAAAGTGCAAACACGATTAAAAGTGCAAAGCCGGGCTGAACCGTTCATAAAAACTGTCTCTGCTCAGATGAATCGATCTCTTCGCTTCATACTCTCGATGAAGGCTTGCCAATGTTCGTTGGAGTTGCACACCGAAACCTAGGACAAGCACCCAAAACATGATCACCGGATCGATCTTCCGCTCCCGTTTGATGAGGCCGGTTTCTTTCGCTGTTTTCCGAAGCCATTCCGGCGAAAACAGTTTGTTCAACTCTGCCTCAATACATGGATTTGATGTTGATTTTTCCTTCTGTTTTTTCTTTGCCATTATGCATCCCATCCTGAGACGGGGATGCATTTCATAAGATAAAAATTCTTAGGAAAACGCTCTTAACCGATCACGCATGCAATCAATTTAGGTGGTGGAAAGAGATGCAAGATGTTTGATTCGTTTTACGGTATTAGGGTGCGTGCTGAGCACTTCAAGGATTTTGTCTCCGGTCTTGAGATTTATTTTTTTTGTGGAAAGCATCATCAGCTCGTTCTGATCAATCGTACCACTCATGTCCAGATCTATATCCTTCAGTTCACGAATCTCGTAGAGTGCTCTTGATGGATCATTAATGAAGAATGCTTTCATGCCCTCGGTCTGTTTTAAAGCATGTTTAGGTATCCTTGCTGTACTAACTGTAAGTTTATACAATGCTGTTGCGAGATAATGAGGTTGATTGCCCAGCTCAGCACTCCCTTGATCTGCATAATATTCTCGGATTCGTGATCCGTACATGACAAGAAGACTGGTGATGAAGTAGACAACAAGCGCGAGAATTCCGATCGCAATTGCTCCTCCGCTGTCTCGGTCTCGTCGCCCTATACCTCTCCATAAAAACGAAACGTAAATCATATAACAGATCATCGGAATTACACTGAGGATAGTGATCACGGCAACATCCCGATGTTTGATATGGGATATTTCATGACCGAGGACTGCTTTTAGTTCATCTTCATTTAACAGTTCAAGAAGCCCTTTGGTGACACAGACGCGTGAGCCTTTTTTGGTTCGTCCAAACGCAAACGCGTTCGGGATGGGCAACTGTGAAATACCTATCCTTGGTGTGTTTGGTAACCCTGCTTTTTATGCGAGCTCTACGACCATCTGATGAAGCTTTGGATATTCCTGTTCACTGACATATTTGACTCGCATCGACCACTCAACAATTTTCGGTCCGATCGCATATTGTAAAAGAACAAGCCCTGCGGCAACTCCAATGATAAGAAGAAAGAACATAAATCCGCTGATGTGAAGATAGTATCCTATTCCGACAAGTATTCCATAGAGAATCGCAAACATCAGACCTACCAAGATGTATAATCGTGCTTGTAACCACATAATAATCAGTGCCTCCAAGGGGATGTATAAAATACAGGATTTAAAAGTTTCTATACACCGGTTTCTTTACGTTTTCTCTCATATGAACAAGGATGTATGAAAATAGGTATCTGCAATAGCGGCTCGATACGCGCTACATAAAAAAATAGATAGGAATCTGATGGACTTTATTATTTATAACTCGGTACTTTCTCCTGGTTTCAGCACCTTTATCCTCTGCTTCAGACCAATTTTTTCCGCATATTCCAACAGCCTTTTTGGCGGTTCATCGAAAGGCTCCCGTGAAATGGAGAACGTCCCCCAGTGAATCGGGATAAGCAGTCCTGCATTCATCATCACCAGTGCGTCGAGTGCATCCTCTGGGTTGAGGTGATGCTTCCTATAATAGGGGGGATGGTAGCCGCCAATCGGCAGGAACGCGATGTCGATTGTAAATCGTTTCCCAATCTCCTTGAACAAATCACTCATTCCTCCATCCCCTGCATGATAAAACGTTTTTCCTGCTTCGATGATATATCCTTGATAATCAACTGAAAAGTGGAAAGGAGGTCTTGCGGAGAAATGAAACGAAGGTACCGCGGTTATTTTTATCCCATTGATTTCAGTGCTGTCCCACCAGCTCAGTGGTATAGGTTTATGCTTTGTCTTCTGAACGATTCGCTGCAGGGTGGTATGACACACTACTGGCACATCCCGCGGTATCATTTGCAATGAGCGCAGGTCAAGATGGTCAAAATGACCATGGGAGATGGTTATAAAATCGATATCATCAAGCGAACCGGATTTAGTGTAGAACGGTAATTTTCTCTTCGGACCAATCCGTGCTATCCGTTTCACTAGGAGCGGATCGGTGATGAATTTACAGGTTTCGGTATCCACCAGGATTGTTCCGTGGCCGATGTAGTTTATATTCACAAACTCAGGACATGAATAATGCATTCATTACTGTGTCGCTTGATGAAGATATCATGAAACAAGATTACAATGGTTCTGATAGAAAAATTAGTATCGAATGCGGAAATATATATTCGAGGTTCATGTTCCTTGTCAATAATACCTGTTAAAACTAATGTCTGCATCATAACTAAGCGCTTGTCATCTAATTGGAAAATCCCGGTCGGACAGAAACGTTAAGAATATACAACCACCTCATTTTTCATGAATGTAAAGATATTTTTAGGTTTCTGCCAGTATAAAAAATTACGATTGAGACTTAAAGTCTCATAAGTAATCTTTTATATACAGAACACATTTCATATGGTGGCTCTATAATGTCTGCCATAGTAGATGGGATGTGATTTGGTAAAAAAACAAAAGATCTTTACTATTGTAGAATTCTTACCTAACAGAAGAACCAGGGTAAAAAATTTTAAACGTTGTTTTTGGAGATGGTTTTATGAAAACTGATCCTGAAATTGTAAAAACCCTGAGCGAAGAAGAACGATTGGGAAAACTTCAAAATCATGCATCAACAAGTTATGATGAAGTAGGGATTTCAAACACCCTGACTGAACAAAAAGAATTTGTACCCACAAATAGCAAAGAATATTCTCGTTACGAGCCAAAAAGGACGGTTATTGACCTTGTAAGCGTGGAAGAAAAATATGAGACTATTTTTGAAAATTATTCAGTGGCTATTACACTAGCAGATACTGAAGAACGTATTGTCTCTTGGAACAAATACACTGAAGAACTCTTACAGATGAAAGAGAGCGATTTGTTCATGAGGCCAGTGAGTTCCTTATATCCCCCCGAAGAATGGGGAAAAATACGTAAAGAACATGTTCGACAAAAAGGAATCCGATATCGAATGGAAACGAAGATGCTTCGAAAAAATGTAGATCCATTTGATGTCGATATCTCTATATGTATTTTAAAAGGATTCAAAGGAGAA
>JAPKYG010000191.1 GCA_026394435.1 Methanobacteriota archaeon
CAGGGAATTCAGGGGGACCTCTCTTGAATTACGAAGGAGAAGTAATTGGGATTACCACGGCGATTATACAGAATTCAAATGGACTTGGTTTTGCAGTCCCATCAAATACGATACTGCGGGAACTGGAATCACTTATCACGACCGGATCTTACGATCAGCACCCCTGGGTAGGGATATCAGGAACTGACATGACCTATGCAATCGCACAGTCATTAGGAGTAAATGTAACCTACGGATGGCTTATTACGCAAATAACAGATGGAGGAGCAGCTGCCCAGGCAGGGTTACAAGGTGGAAATCAGCAGGTGAGAGTCAACGATGTATGGGTGATGATCGGTGGTGACATCATTATCGCTGTTGATGGAACACGAATCATTAATGGTGATTCATTCATGTCCTATCTCGAAGAATATACGACGTCATATCAAACCATCAGTGTCACTATTGTTCGAAATCATCAGCTCCTTGACATTCCGGTTGTACTGAAACAACGACCAGCTGCGAGTTAATCAACACATGAGTTGTGCCAAACTTTCCTCTTTTCTTTCCTCCTCTTTGTATTATCATCTTGGCACAACTCACTTTTTTTAACTTTGAAAAGAGATTCTAACTTTTTTCATTAAAAATAATAGTTTCTCTCATTAAATTGGGATGAATTTGGGAATGAATTGGGAGGAAAAAATATAATGAAAAAAACCTTGAATAGATAACGAGAAAGAAGAGGAATGACAGAACAGAGGAAAAGCGATATCAATTGGACCGATGCATCACTGCAGTATTATCATAAAAATACTCTAAAATATCTTTTAGAATTAGAAATTGTAGAGTATCAAGAACAACCAAATGAGTGGATATGTACCGTTGAAACAACCTCCCACTTTAGAGAATTAATAAAAAATGCACAGAAAGAAAACGACAACCAGATGTCATCATTCGAAGACGTTTTTCAGGAGGCGACAAAAAATAAAGGGATAAAATTACGAAAGAATCTTATGTACGATATGATAAAATTAATCGGTTTTGATCTCGCACAAACGTCTTTGAAGTACTATCATAAGAGAACCTTAGATTGTTTGTTGAATCTGGGTATAGTGAGGTATTTTGAAGAGCCTGATAGTGTCTCATGCGCTGCAGAATATACTCCTTTGTACCAAAAATTAATGGGGGATACCGACGAAAAAAACACTAGCAAAATGGCATCCCTTGACGCCATGTTTAAGAATTTAACAAGAAAAAAACAGATGAAGGTGAGTAAAAAATTCCGGTATGACATGATAAAATTAATGAGTTATATAGATAAATTTGGAAGAATTGGAAAAATATGGATAAAAGAAAAATAATCTCCAACAATATTCGAACTGCGACATGTCCATCTAGATCGTATGACAAAGAGAATAGGTCAGTGGTGTTTAGTAGAGAATTTATTGAAGCGTTAACAAAAATTCTTTTTGATAAAAATTAGTTGGTTTTTCATAATTAGGAACGGAATTGGGAATGAATTGGGAAAAATCGATATATAGTTTTGAGACCTAATTGAGGATAATAAAAAACAATGAGACGGTAATTCAGATGAATGGAGAAAACCGCGTTAATAATAAAGGTGAAAAAATGAATAATGTGATAATTGAACTCCAAGACGTAAAGAAAATCTATAAAATGGATGGTGTGGAAACCCCCGCTCTCCGTGGTGTGAATCTGAAAATCAACAAAGGCGAGTTCGTCGCCATCATGGGCCCGAGCGGCTCAGGCAAATCGACGTTACTTCACATGGTCGGTGCGCTAGATAAACCAACGTCAGGAAAGGTATTCCTAGATGGAGTGGACATTTCAACATTAAAAGAATCGGACCTTGCTCGTTTACGTGGGAAAAAAATTGGCATCGTCTTTCAATTCTTCAATCTCCATCCGACACTCACCGCATTGGAAAATATTGAACTGCCGATGATCGTCATTGAAAAAGATAAAAAAGAACGACAACAACGAGCCTTAGAGCTGCTGAAAGCAGTCGGCTTGGAACATCGAGCACATCACCTTCCGTCTCAGATGTCCGGCGGGGAACAACAACGCATCGCGATTGCTCGTGCATTGGCAAACGAACCTGAGATTATTCTTGCAGATGAATTGACCGGAAATTTAGATACGAAAACAAAAGCAGAGATTATGAATTTTTTATTACAGTTACAGAAGGAGAAAAAAATGACCGTGACCGTGATTACCCATGAGCTGGAGATAGCTCAATATGCTGAAACAATCGTTCATATCGTTGATGGAAAAATAAAGGTAGGTGGTTAAAAAATGAAGAAAACATATTATTTAATGACAGTCGTATTGAGTTGTTTGTTTATATTCAATACACTAGGCAGTATCAACGTATCAGCAGCAGGACTGCAGGTCACCTTCACAACAAATCCCACTATTGTCGCACCAGGAACAAATGGGTATATCGAGGTGAACCTCAAGAGTATCGGGGGAGCAACAAGCTACATTGATATCACAGCAAGCTCCTGGGATCCAAATACAGTTATTTCGCAAGGAAACTGGGAAGTCGATGTCGGAAGTCTGGATAGCGGCGAGTCCTATTCAGTTATCTACGAATTTAAAGTACCGAGTACCGCATCTCCCGGGTTATATCAAGTAGTTTTTGAAATCACTGGAGGAAACACCATTAAGCAAACCGCAGTCATTCAAGTACAAGATGCAACCGTCTTAGACATCACATCAGTGACACCAACATCGATAAAAATCGGGGAAGCAACAACCCTTCTTTTTAATATTACAAACAATGGTGGAGTTGATATACAGAATATACAATTCACCTGGGCGGACCAAAACAATCTTATTTTACCCGTCGGCGCAGATAACAAGGAAACTATTCCTTTGATTGCTGCAAAAAATCATACGGAGCTACCCATCACCATTATGGCAAGCTCCGGGATTTCACCCGGTATCTACCCCCTTACAATAACAATGGAATATTTTGATCAATCAGTAACCAAACAAACGGTGACCTCAACCGACGTGATGCAAATCAGTGGTACGACAACATTTGATCTTGTTGTACAAACGTCAACCAGTGGGTCAACAACATTCTCCGTAGTCAACATCGGTGCGAATGTCGCATCATCAATAATCGTCTCAATTCCACAGCAACTC
>JAPKYG010000099.1 GCA_026394435.1 Methanobacteriota archaeon
GATCTTTTTGCTGATTTCAAGGAAGAGTCGGAACTCTTCCTCTTCTGCTTTTTCGTAGATTTTCCAATTTGTTTTTCGCATACCTCATCCCTCGTGCAAGAGGATATGCGGTTCTTGGATATTAATTATGAGCCAAAGCCCGTTCAATCTATAATTTTATATACTAGATGTATATACAAACTTAAACAAAAAGAGATGTATAATATGTATAGAGAAAGTAGTGGCGGTGGCCGTTTTGATGGACCACCAAGAGAAATGCATAAGGTTACTTGTGCAGAATGCGGAAAGGAAACTGAAGTTCCTTTCAAGCCCGATGGATCAAGACCAGTCTATTGTAAGGACTGTTATCAGAAACATCGGCCGCCAAAAAGATTTTAGATAAAATTTTCGAAATCATCTAGATTTTATCAATCTTAATATCTTTTTTTTCTTTTTTTTTTTTAATTCCTTAAAACATTTATCACTATTTGATGGTTATAGATTTTTAAAAGGGTAAATGTTACAGAACTGTCCTTTAATTAAGGAAAAAAATTGTGGCAGAAGATGGAACAGCTATAAAAAAAGAAGAAACGATGGAATATCTCTATTGAATATGTGAATCAAGGGAAAGCAATAGGAACTGCACATGCGATCGGCATGGTTGAAAAATTTGTTGATGGGAATGAAATGATGAAGTCTGATAAAATATTTGTGTACACAGATGGTGGGGCGCGGGGGACCCCGGGTCCTGCAGCAATTGGTATTATGCTGTATGATGAAAAGAAACAGCTTTTGTTAGAACACAAGGAATGTATCGGGACTGCGACAAATAATATTGCTGAGTATAAGGCACTCATCAAAGCGTTAGAACTTGTTGTAGATTTTTCTCAAAATGAGGTGTGTTGTTTTTTAGACAGCGAGCTTGTAGTCATGCAGTTGAACGGACGATATAGAGTAAAGACGCCGCACATTCTAAAACTCTTTTCTGATTTGAAACAGCGGGAAAAAATGTTTAAAAAAGTAGTGTACAATCACAGGAGAAGAACTGATCCATTTATTTCTCGATGTGATACTCTGGTGAATAATGCGTTAGATGGTGTACGCTAAATAATTATTCAATAGAATTCAATGACCTAAAAAGATATTCAAAGGAACCTTGTTATCCCACTCAGATGGATGTTCTCATATAGGCCGGTGGTTTGTCAAAAACGATCAAGGGTACACTATTGTTTGATGATGCATCGTTTGAGGTTTACTCTGATAAGTGTATTTGTTTTCTTGGTCTTTGGGATCATAGTTATTAAAAAGGAACATAATCACTGAACCTGAAATATCTTTGGTGTTTTCAGTTTTTTACTAGTAGATTCACGCTCAAATATCAGTATTTCCTATCTACAATGAAAAGAAAGAAAAGAGAAGAAAGGGGCTCGGTTAATTAGAACGTATCAATTTTTCCAATCTTTTAGCCACGGTGATAAGATTATTGCGCAAATCACACATTTTACTTGTTTTTAAGAAGAAACTATGTAGCTTTGTGGTTGCTGTTCGAACAACATCCTTAGTTGTTACCCATTCTCCTGTTGGTTATCTTTACACGTTGATTTGGTTACGTTCAGAACGCTAAAAACGGAAGAAAAAAGCGTCATACCAGATCAGTTCTAAACGGTTTATTTCTCGTTACGTTTCCATGATGAACGCTTCCTCAATCGATTTTGTAGGGTCTCGCTCATCCTCGATGTGTTGTATTAAAGAAACTATTGTTTTCAACCAGACCATAATATTTATCTGGCTGTCTCATGATACGCTGCCCCATGGGTAAATTTGGTCGTAGCTGGCAGCTGATGAAAACAAGCCTCAGGGTCCTGAGAAAAGATAAGGAAATCATGATCTTTCCCATTCTTTCCTTTGTTGCCTCCGCAATAATCCTTGTGTCGTTTTTTATAGGGTTTTACTTTCTTGGATTACCATCTATTGAAACGTCGTTATGGCTTTGGGCATTACTGACGATTTTGATTTATTTCGTCTTATTTTTTATTGTTATCTTTTTCAACACCGCAATCATCGGATGTGCGAATATTCGATTGAATGGTGGAGATCCAACGGTTGCTGATGGGTTACGTATCGCTTCTCAGAACATCGGTCGGATCCTCATCTGGGCGCTCATCTCAGCAACCATCGGTATGATCTTACAAGCGATACGAGAACGTGCAGGGTGGACTGGGAAAATCATCGCAGGGATCATCGGTTTTGCATGGACGTACGTCACCTTCTTTATCATCCCGGTGCTTATCTTTGAGAAAAAAGGGATCGCTCCATCTATCCGACGAAGCGCGTCGCTGTTCAAACAAACCTGGGGAGAAACCATCATCGGAACCTTTGGCTTTGGCATTATCTTTTTCTTACTAGCACTGCTTGGTATCATCCCGATTGTTCTTGGCGCTCTCCTAGGGAGTACGACAGGGATTGTCATCGGGTTCATCATTGCGTTTTTCTACTGGGCAATCATCGGGATTGTGGCATCAGCGACCAACGGGATTTATGTCGCGGCCATGTACCAATACGCCACCAAAAAGCAGTTACCATCAGACTTTGATCCTTCATTGATACCACCGCCAGTGTCTGGTTTTTAAGGAGATATTAAAGGATAACTTGGGGCGAAAGCAACCGCCGCTCAATCAGTGCCAAACGAAAAACAAAATTTCAATAATTGTTATATCGCCGCAGAAGGTAAGCTTACTGATAAAGATTTTCCATCCATTATTGGAATTAGTATGTGGAAAAATCGGTTATATACAAATAAAAGAGCCATAAACGTCGAATTTTCCTCTCATCTTCTTTGTGCCCAAATTGCAAAAGCCGTAACTGGGGACCGCTTGATTGGTAAAGCCGGCAATTTGATGATGCTACCGTGAATTTACTCCTGATGATTAGTTCGGTTACTGTTCGCTCTGTTCAAATCATTTTGCAATGATATGAATCTGGTGAGGGTTCATAGGGAGAAAAAAACAAATAATAATCATACAAATATTTTTTGCAGTGTAGCGGAACTACAAAACATTAATGTTGAGAGTAGAATTACTGCTGTGTGATGTAAATGGCTGAGGAGTTAATTAATAAAATTACTGACATTTCAGAAACATTACTGATCCCCTTATATGCGAGAGCCATAGAATCTCAAACGGAAAAACCAATTTTAATCGATAAAAAGGCAGTTGAAATAACACAAGAACTCAATAAATTTTTTTTAAAATCTGATTCAAAGTTGCATAAAGCCCTATTGAAAGGACAAGTTCGTAGGAGGCTGAGAAAAAAGTTAAATGTGACACTTGCGCTGAGAACAAGAAAATTCGACCGTTATTGTATTGACTTTCTCGATAAAAATCCTGATGGAATACTCGTCGAGCTGGGGTGTGGTCTTAGCACACGATTTCCAAGAATCGATAATAACACACTTACCTTGTATGATTTAGATTTTCCCGAGGTAATTGATATAAAACAACTATTTTTCAAAGAAACTGATAGATATCATTTTATCAGGTCTTCAGTAGTAGATTTCAAATGGATGGAACACATAAGAAATCAAAACAAAAAGATTCTCTTTATCGCAGAAGGACTTTTCATGTATCTCCATGAAGATGACGTAAAAAATCTCATCTTAACTTTACAAAAAAATTTTCCAGGGTGTGAGCTTGTATGTGAAGTTTCCAATGTTTACGTTGTCAAATTGTTAAAAAGAAAGATATGGAAGAAAAAATTTCAACGAGATTATCATTTTGGTAAAGACGTTACGCTTCAATTTGGAATAAAAGATGGAAAGGACATTGAAAAATGGAATGAAGGAATAACATTTCTCGATGAATGGACATTTTTTGATGATACGGAAAATAAATTAGGATGGATGAATTTTTTGGGACGATTTGAAAAAATGAAAAAAGCACAATGGGTCGTTCATTATCAATTGAACTAACGCCATTTCGTTAAATTTGTAAGTTTTTTTCAGAAACGTTCAAAATCTCCTCGTGTCTCTGTCTCTATTGTTTTTATATCAGGTATAAAAAAATCTGTAACGATAGGTGAAGTTACTTCTGTGCATCATTTTGTCATTACTCAGGGAATTATGATTGTTTACTCCTGTTGGGCTTAGTTTGTGATTAGAATCTACTTTTCTGGCATCAAGTAATCATGATAGGTTTCTCCTGTTGCAGTCAATTTATGATTAGAGACTTTTTTCTGCCATCAGAACTTATGAGTGGGTTTTCACATCTGATCATTTCTGTTTTTATTAATTCAAAAAGTATAAAAAAAATTGATAGAAAAAGAAGATCATCCACTAATGACATGACCCGGCAATTTCTTTTTTAACCCTTCAAAAAAATCAGATGTTGCTTTATTACTCGTTCGGCCTAGAAATGCAGCAATTCCAAAATTTATTGATTTATCACCATAGGTAATTTCTATCGCTTTCCTGCCGGACCGTAGACCTTTCGCAGATGAAAAACTTGCCTTGGTTATCCTAGCAAACGGGATATACATGAGTTGATCTGAACCTAAGGCGCGATGGAGAAGAAGTATCAATCGTTGATTAGACAGCAGAACAACTCCTTGATTTTGTTTCGCCAATTTTTCAGAAAAGTTGAATATTTTACTCTTCGATTCGATAGTTTCCCCATTTAATAATTTTAAATATTTTTTAAGTTCTTTTTCTACTGAAGAACCGCCCTTTACTTCGTCTATAATAATTTCATTTTGTGGATTCATCTTTTTCCTCGATTACATTGAATGAATGTCGTAACAGCACTGTATCTTATACTATTTTCTTAAATAGTTGTGTTGGACGGAATCGTCATATTCCTTGTTCTATTCTCTGGAATGGAATAAGGGTAATAATTCCATCAAGGAATCATGATACAATACAAATTACATTTCTTTAACTGAAATTGTTATAAAATGAATTTATAAATCACAAAATCATTCGTGTTAGCGATGGTGAGAAGGTGAGAAAACTGGGTTGCATACAATCATTGCGAGAATCACCGAGGGAAACGAATCTAGTCTTCATCTTCACCGATCTGTTGGATTTGCTCATATCGGGACCATGAAAGAGGTTGGTACGAAATTTGGGAAACGGCTTGATGTTTTTCTCATGCAAAAAATCTACAAAAATCACTGACTCGATAGAATATCTCATGGTCATATCGAGTAGATTTGTTCTTTTTTCATTGAATTCTGATTTCTATAGCGATATGTGAAGTTACTCCTGTACATCATTCTGTCATTAATCAGA
>JAPKYG010000054.1 GCA_026394435.1 Methanobacteriota archaeon
GTTGTGTATCTTGATGAACTTATTGACGAGTGTATTGAGAGGGCGTACGAAGAAGTCAAAAAAAGAAGAGCCAGTGAACTTACTGACTCTCAAATGAAAAAAATCGCAGAGCTGGTCGGCATTGGATCTTTACGATACAACATCATAAAAGTCCAACCCGAAAAAGATATCATGTTTAAATGGGAAGACGCGTTAAATTTTGAAGGGAACGCAGTACCGTTTATTCAATATGCTCATGCCCGCGCCTGTAGTATTCTTGGAAAAACAAAGACGAAAGAACACAAGTTTGAAGCCGCTGTTCTGACTCATGCCTCAGAGGCGGCACTCATCAAACAACTTGCACGATTCCCACTCATTATTGACGACGCGTGCAATAACTGCAAACCACATACCATCGCAAACTATCTCTACGAAACAGCTTCTGCTTTTAATCAGTTCTACCGGGATTGCCCTGTGCTCTCTGAGGAGAATAAAGTGCTTCGCTCCTCACGACTCACACTTGTAGAAGCAACTAAAATTGTTCTTCATACTGCTCTTGATCTTTTAGGAATCACTGCACCAGAGGAGATGTAAATGGACTACAAGATCATCAACTGCGATTCTGTCGTTAAAAAAATAACCAAGAAAGACTCGCTTTTTCATGGGAACTACTGTGTTGATCCGTATCAAAACTGTGAATTTGGATGTCACTACTGTGATTCTTCTTTTGAGAAAACAATCTATGTGAAAGCAAATGTCGTAGACATCCTGAAAAAAGAGCTAGAGCACATTAAGAACGGCAGGATTATCATCGGATCTGTGCATGATCCGTATCAGAACACAGAAAAAAAATATAAACTGACAAGAACTATTCTTGAAACCCTGAAACAATTTAATTTTCCTTGTCATATTCTTACAAAATCACCTTTAGTTCTGAGCGATATCGATCTTCTTTCTCAACTCGAATGCATGGTAACCGTAAGTATATCGTCTCTGGATGATCAGGTTGTTCGTATCTTTGAGCCAGAGGTTCCATCACCAAACGATCGCCTTCAGACAGTCCAAACCCTTCGTACTCAAGGTATCACTGCAGGGGTAGCATTGATACCGATTCTCCCATATATCGTTGAATCGGAGGTAGAATCAATCGTAAAAGCAGCACGTAGCGTCGATGCACAGTATCTACTGCATAAACATTTAGAGCTGAAAGGAGACCAGGAAAGACTTTTTAGGAATCTACTAGAGTCGCATTATCCGCATCTCCTGCCGAAATACGATGCGTTATATGATAATGATTTTAACCCTCGGAAAGAATATATCCAAGAATTGAACAATACCTTCTCAGGATACTGTAAAAAATTTAAAATATCCGATAAAATTACAATATAAAACTAAAAAAAATTCGTGTACCTTATTATTTTTTCTTTTTTTGTTTTATCATCCGATCAATGAGTGTTTTTTCACCAGATTCTGTAACGTAATCCTGTTTAGCAACAGGTTTTTTACGTTTCAATATTTCATCGATTTTTTTCTCATCGGCTTGAACAAATATTTTTTCGTCATTTTCTTTATTCCTTATACGTGATGACCCTAAGCCTTCTGTTACTTCAATGGCCATGTCATCTTCTAAAGGAGCGATTCGTATTTCAGAAGAACGGTGTGAATAATCTATGGTGATCTCCTCAGAAGGAATTCTCGTGTTTTGTGGTTCTTCCTCCGCCTTCTCCTGACATTTGACGCCTCCGATCAGTTCAAATGCTTCAGCGATAAAATCTATTTCATCACAGGTTGGACACCAGCTGATAGAATCGCTTTCTGTGGAGAAATTTGGAGCGTTTTTATCAAATTGAACACTGAGCAATAGTCCTTTCGATTCCAAATCCTTTTGTATTTGCAATGAAATAAAGATATTCTCGTTTTTCTTCATGGTGCTCCCATCAGGGTAGATAGAAAATAATATAGTCTATGAGAATTTATACTTTTCTTTTTCTTAAAACTAGAGTATTTAAGAATAGTAAAAAGATGAATTATAATAAACGTTTAAACGATATCTTCTTATAGTCAAACCAGACTTACGAACGTGGATGAGGAGACTATAACATGAAAAGAATCATGGTTGTGGATAACGAACCAGATATTGTTGATCTGACGAGAACCGTATTAGAACTTGGTGGCTATACGGTCGTACCATCGTACAGTGGTGAAGAAGCGCTACGGAAACTTGAGAAAGAGAAGGTCGATTTGGTTCTCCTTGATATTATGATGCCTGGGATGAGCGGCTGGGATGTCTTTAATAGGATTAAAAAGAAAAACAAAGAAATCAAAGTTGCTTTTATGAGTGTCTTAGATATTTCTGACAAACGGAAACAAGTCTTGATTGACGAAGGATTGGCAGATTATATCATGAAACCGTTTGATAAGGAGACACTCTTACAGCGGGTCGATAAAATATTAAAAACTTAAAAGTAACATCAGGATTATTCCTCTGTTATGGGATGTAAGCACCGGGATGCAATAACAAGGTGAAGGTACCGCTAGGAGGGAATCATGCGAAAAGAACCCGAAATCGTAAAAATCTTGCGGGAAGAAGAACGATTGCGGAAGTTTCAGATGAAATCATCAGGTAGCTGTGACAACGTCCAGATCCCTGAGGATGCCTCGCTTGATGCATCGCATGATATCCTTATGATGGTTACACCTAATCAAAAACAATCTCTCAATAACCTTGACAAGGATCTTCTTGAGCCGATTTACAGAACCGTCCTTGAGACATCCATGGTCGCTTTTCTAGTTGTTGATATACAGGGTAGAATTATCTCATGGAATACCTACGCTGAGATGCTCTTGGGAAAAACTAATTTAGAGCTCTTTCTGAAATCAATCAAGTCTCTCCTTCCAACTGATGAATTAATAAAAAGAGAGTCACACTCGAATAAACAACCCAGGCTTCATCATCAAATTGAAACCAA
>JAPKYG010000142.1 GCA_026394435.1 Methanobacteriota archaeon
ATTACATCTGTTTCTTTTAGCAGCGAATCAACAAAAGAAGAGAGCGTAACCAATTTAACATCAAAACCTCCAAAAATCAGAATTATTTCACCTGGAGTTTCTCCTGTTGGCGTGTTCAATTCTCAACGAGCCCACTCTTCCCCTTTTGTGCTTTCTGTGACTTACTTACTGCATCGATGAATGTGAAATGTTCTCGGAGTTTATTCTCCTAAAACCTGTTAATAATCAAACCTTGTTCTCTAGCTTTTGATATTATAAATATAACGAGGGATCACTGCAAAAAGTATGTTGAAAAAAGTTACTCCTTAAAACTTACTTAGATGTCTTTTTCAAAAATGGCCAGACATCCTCAGCAGTTTTCGCACTATTCACCAGGCTTTGTTTCTCTTTCCACCACTCGGTGTTCTGGATGTCCTCACGACATTTCGCTAGTTTTTCTTCCACATGGTTAATCTCAACTATCTTCTGCATTGAATGAAGCGTATATTCCATATAGACAATCACATCACAAAGAACATCCATATCCTGCGCAAGCTCAGGGTTAATCATACTACGTATCTCTTCACCAACAAACTCAAGGGAAAACGCAGGAAACTTCCTATTCAGTAGACCCATTCTTACAACCTCCAATGACCACCTAATAATCGTGTGCTATTAAAGTTCATATCGATTGTTTCTTTATAAGTTCTCCCTTCATTTCGTTATCACAAAATAGAAATAGCGATGGTTCTTTCCACGGGCCCGTGAACGACAAAGCACTAGAGGAGACAAGCGATTCTTCTGATTCTTCTGAAACACAAACGAAAGGCGTGAAAGCGTTGCTTGGTGACCCAAAGAAAGCGATTCTTACATTATCTCTTCCCATGATTGTTGCAATGGTCGTACAAACATTATACAATCTTATTAATCGTATCTGGGTCTCCGGCCTTGGTACAGATGCAGCAGCCGCAGTTGGATTTGCATTCCCGCTTCTGTTCATGGGAACCGCGATTGCCACAGGGCTTGGCGTAGGTGGCGGCTCAGCAATCTCCAGAAAAATTGGTGCAAAGGATAAGAAAGGAGGAGATATCGCAGCGGTCCATACGCTTATCCTCATGGTCGTTGTGGCTCTTGCCTATACCATTCCATTGTTCGTGTTCGCAGAGGATATTTTTCGCATGATAGGAGCTGCACAAGCAACAGCAACCGCAGCACTCTACGCACGCATCATATATTCTGCAGCCATTGTTTCGTTTTTCACTTCGATCGCAACAGCTCTGCTTCGATCCGAAGGCGATGCAAAACGATCCATGCTTGCGATGGTAGTGGGGGGAATTTTGAATGCAGTCCTTGATCCGATCTTTATCTACGTTTTCGGATGGGGTGTTCCTGGCGCCGCGATTGCAACGGTTGTTTCGATGTGCGTTTCAGCAATATTATTGTTTTACTGGTTATTCCTGAAAAAAAATACCTTTCTTTCATTTCCCTTCCGCGGGTTTCATTTCGACAAAAGCGCCATTAAAGATATTCTTGCTGTTGGGTTTCCTGCATCATTATTGCAGTTGTCCATGGCAATTATGTTGTTTATCATGAACATTATCGTTGAACGAATCAGTGGAACAGATGGCGTTGCTGTGTTTTCCGCAGGGTGGGCGGTTGCAATGACAGCATCAATGCCGCTTCTTGGTATGGCAACCGCAGTTGTTTCAGTGACTGGTGCGGCGTATGGTGCCCATGAATATAAAAAACTTGATATTGCCCATATCTATGCACTGAAAATCGGGATTATCATCGAGACGGCGATTGCAATTGTGACTTTTATTTTTGCACCAGTTATCACCCTTGCATTCACGGTATCTTCTGATATGGCTCATCTCGGAAACGATATTACCACGTTCCTAAGAATTATTTGCATCTATTATCCTGCAACTGCATTTGGTATGTTGTCGTCATCGCTCTTCCAAGGGGTTGGAAAGGGGCTCTATTCTCTCATTGTCACTATTCTTCGTACTATTATCTTGATAATACCACTTGCCTGGATATTTGGTGTCATCTTAGGGTGGGGTCTTGTCGGTGCCTGGTGGGGACTTGTCGTTGCCAATATTATTGGATCAGCCATCACATTCATCTGGGCAAAACTGTATGTCAATAGTCTGCTCAAATCATCTCCCCTTGCATCATAACAACTCTTAAATGGCTGTAACAGAATTCTCCTTTTAGTGATGAACGAACCTTTGCTGAGCCAATCTGGCGATGATGAAGATCTTGAGTACTGAAAAAAAAATCAATTTCTCAGATATGCTGATGTAGCATATCTGCAATTTTTTCTAAAAACTTTTCATCAGTCTTGTTAAACGCAGCAGAAACATCAGAATCGATATCGATTTCACCGATCACTCTATTTTTCTTTTTAATCGGTACGACAATCTCTGACCGGGTTGAACGAAAGCAGGAAAGATATCGACTGTCTTTTGATACATCAGCGACTACCTCTATTTTTCCGCTTCGTGCAGCAGATCCACAGACACCTTTCCCAATCGGAATCTTTGTGTGTTCGGTCGCTTGTTTCCCGTTCCACGGACCAAGTACAAGGACGTCCCCTTTCACTCGATAAATACCCACCCAGCTGTATTTCTCAAAGCTTTCATGGAGAACATCGACGACATCCTGTAGGATCGTTGTTGATTTGTTTTTTGTGAGAATTCCTTTGATTTTTTGTTCGGCAATCCTGTAATTCAAAAAAAATCACCGTTCCTCAATAATCAAGCAGACTGGTTTGTGAGTTTTTCGGGCCGAGAGAAACAGGAATGATCTGTTCTTCTGTAGGAAGCTCAATGGTACCGTATTTTCCTCCACCGCCAGGGATGATAATCACTTTATGGTCCCGAAACGCCTGGATTGCCTCGACAATCGCCGGGATCGTCACTTTTACGACTTCATGAATGTCAGCATCCAAAAGCACCGCGATCTCACTACCAAAAGCAGCGATGAGTTCTTCCCAATGTTTGGTAACACTCTGAGTGAAAGGCGTATGTTGTCCGAGTGCTTTCGCGATAATTTCTGAGAGAGGAATAAGATAACTATACGGTGGTCGATGATCAGGGTGACGGGGTTCTTTGAAGGTAGCTATTTCTTTGATACGATCTCTTACGCCTTTTTTGATTCGTTTACCACAGCTACATTTCCATCGTCGTTTGATCGCCTCATCAAGAGTGTAATGGGTAAAGCAAGAGATGCATGCGGTCTCGTTGTATTTTCCTTCCTGCGGCGGTAAACCAACGTTCAACACCGGTTTATTACCGCCGATGCGAAGTATCGCTTTCTTAATCTCTTGAAATGTTGTATCGTGTACCTCAAAACGGGTGAACTCCCTGGCAAGTCGTACCGGATGTGGGCTATGACAATCGGAGTTCGTAAGAAATGTGAGTCGATGGAGCTCCTGGATTGTATCCGCATAATCAGAGTCAGCGCTTAACCCAAGCTCGACAAAGGAGATGTATGATGCAAGATCACCATAGCAATCCTCCAGAGAAGAATGATACGCGTACATCGCAGTCCATGGAGTGAACGCATGAGCAGGACCGATAAGACAATCAACGTCTTTTGCAAGTGTTGCTAGTTCCATACCGTTCATATCGACGTTTGGTCGTCCGTCTGTCTCAATGTTTTTTGATTTCGACTTGATCTTTTCTTTGAAGGTTTCTACGGCAGAAAAACTAGGAAAATAGAGGAGATGATGAACCCGATGGTTATCCTCAACTTCAGCGCTGAGAATAAATCGTGTACCATTCATTTCAAATGTTCCGTCATCGATGACGGTGCAGGTCTTGATTTCTTTTTGCCAGCCTCCATGCAGACAGTCCCCAGTTGCCAGGACATTGATTCCTTTTCGAGGTGCCTCTACAGAAAGAGAGGCTATCGTCATTTTATCGCTAGTTGCACCAGAATATCTGGAATGTATATGCAAGTCAGCATTAATCAGCATGTGCGTTCCCTGTTTTTAATCAGATTATTTTTCCTTCTTCGCTTCATTGACTTCTTCTTGTTTCTTCTGTTTTTCTTTCAGAATGGGAAATGTTTCTTTTTCTTCAAAGAATTTCGCGTGCGCTGAAATTTCGATAAGACCGGCCATGATCAGGAGAATACCGGCAAACATCAGCAGATAGACTCCTATCCCGAAACCCCATTGCAGATGTACAGATCCTCCTCCATCAACCCCGGAGAGTTGAACAGTGTATTGACCGTTGAATGGAGCTGCAGACACCGCATTCATCGCACTGAACACATCGGTATTTCCTTTGATATTGACAGGAGCAAACTGAGGAATAACAGATCCGAGCGCCAGGACAAAAATAAATATCAGGATGAAGGGCACTAGGAGTCGGATCCCGCGGAGAATATATTTTTTACCGAGTTTTTT
>JAPKYG010000098.1 GCA_026394435.1 Methanobacteriota archaeon
CCTTTTTTGTAAGCTTTAACAATACGTCTTCGTATTTCAGGTGTAAGTGATCCCATCCCTCTTCATCCCAAGATTAGGGATGTGATCACTTCATTGTTAATGTTTTTTACAAAAATGTTGGCGATGTCACTTTACTTTACAGATAGGAGAAAGAATCTCTAAAATGATAGCTTTATATACTATCATCGGTCAAGCATTAACACGGTTTTAAGACTCAAGGGCACCCCTCATTTTAAATAAGTTTCTAAGACCTCAAAGAGGTTATTGGAGAAATCCCGAACAAACAACAACTGTTTTCCTTCTTTCTCAACGAAGAACGGCTCCAGCCCTTGTTGTTTACACTGAGTAATAAAATTGCCTTTATTATCCACTTCAATGCAGATATGATCATAAGTTGGTTCTCTTCTTGTCTTATTGATGAATACCTCGAATCGTGTCTTCCCATTGTCGTAGATTTCAATGGGCACGCTCTTGTTAATCCCAAAAATCGCTGCAGATAACTCTTTTGAAATCACTGTGCTTTTAATCTTCGGAATTCCGAGAATTGTCGTAAAAAAGCGATCCGCTGATTGCTGATCTGAACATTCGACTGCCACATGTTGAATGACTAACTCTTTGGGCATAGAAACCGTCATAATACCAATCAAATCGTAGAATTTAAAGGACATGGCTGAACAGCCTAAAAAAGAATCAAAACACTATAAAAGATGATAATGCATCCTTTTCTTGATGAATGGTGTGGACTGGTTTAAAAATAGTGTCATCTATCATATCTTCATCGATCGGTTCGCGGGATTTCACTCAACCGAGAACTGGGACCAACCAGTCTTTTTAGGGGGAACCATCAGAGGTATCATCAGTAAACTCCCCTATTTGAGAGATCTTGGTGTTACAACACTATGGATATCTCCATTTTACAAAACCTCTGCGTACCATGGATACCATATCACAGATTTCTACCAGGTTGATCCGCATTTTGGAACCGTAGAAGACATCAAAGATCTGATACAAGCATCCCATATACATGACCTGCACATCATCGCGGATTTCGTCCCGAATCATTGTTCAAAAGAACACCCGTTTTTCAAGGAGGCACAAAACGATAAAAATAGCTCGTACAAGGACTGGTTTTACTTCACACACTGGCCAGACGAATACCTCTGTTTCCTGAGTGTAAAAGAAATCCCAAAACTCAACCTCAACAACCCACTAACACGAGACCATATCGTGGATGCTGCAAAATATTGGCTCAACATGGGTCTTGACGGGTTTCGCCTCGACCATGTGATCGGTCCGTCGCATGAATTCTGGAGATACTTCAAACAGGAAATCAAAGACCACTACCCAAACGCGGTGCTCATCGGTGAGGCATGGATGATGGGTATCAAACAACAAGAGCTCCGCACACTTCAAGTACGGAATAAGTTCTTCAAATGGCTCTCTGGTGCCGCCTCAGATAATTTGTTTAAAGAATACACGGGGGAGCTTGACGGCGTCTTAGACTTCAAGGTTCGAGAGCTGATAAAAAAATATGTGACAGATTCAAAGATATCAGAAAAAATGCTGGAAAAACAACTAAAGAATCACTACGCCCACTTCCCTGAGAATTTTCTATTACCGACGTTTCTCGATAATCACGATATGGACCGATTCCTCTTCGAATGTGGAAACGACAAAGCAAAACTGAAAACAGCAGCATCCATCCACTTCTCACTTCCACAGCCTGCGATCATCTACTACGGGACAGAAATCGGGATGACACAAACAACATCACAATGGACAATCCCCTCAAACGGAGACTTGCAAGCACGTCAACCCATGAACTGGAACACCCAAGACCAGGAAATACTCACATTTTACAAAAAATTGATACAAAAAAAGAATAAAAAGTAGTT
>JAPKYG010000158.1 GCA_026394435.1 Methanobacteriota archaeon
AAAGCCTCTTGGTATGGCAATCCACACCTGATTCAGAAATAGAACTCGCTTTACTCTTGGTGGTAGAGAATATGTTACTGTAAATATCATTATTAGAAATACAAATATGCCAAACCACAGATTTATTGTCACTGATCTTAACAAAGCAAAGAGATAGAAAATATATGCAAGACTTTGTGCTTCATCGGGCTTTACAATTTTTCTTGGGATGGGGCGGTATGGTTTTGATATTGCATCAGCTTCAAAATCTGTAGCCTGATTGAGAGAGTTTGATGCTGCGTTTATCAATGCTATGGTGAAACTAGATTGACCGACTATTATCCACCAATTTGGGAACTGAGCCACCCTATTGTTATATACAAGACTTGCAACGGCTATGGCCATGGATACAACAAATGGTGGAAATAATGTAAACGGACGGACCAAATCAATATATCCTCTGATGTGTACTGAGAGATACCTAGTTTTACTATATGGCTCTTTTATAGTAAGTTTGGCTTTCATTTATTGCGCTCCCCCACTTATGAATTATATGCTAAAAGAAGCCTCGTGGACTTATTTACGCCAGGATTCTCCTTTAACATGATGCTTATACGAATACAAGCTATTATTAATATTAATTTCTCTAAGAAGTTTTTCGCGTCAACAACTCTTTTAACATTTGTGCTGAATTTAATGCACAATTGATTCCTATGCCTGGAGCTTTCACGCAATCACCAATTACAAACAGGTTTTTTGCTGGGGTCTGTATCTCTGGTTTTTCGTTGTCTTTAGTCTTTGCAACACCGTCTAAGTGCCAGACTGCCGGGTATATGGCCCAGCGAAGCTGTGAATGAAAATTTGGTATTAACCGTTCGAGGTTTTTATCTAAAGCTATTTTGAGTTTGTCCAGTGTTTTTTTATCTCGTGCCTCTGTAGGTGTACAAATGATGTATGATTGAATAAGATGATGTGAGGGTGGTGCGAGTCCAGTATCCGATACAGCGGACATAAAATCAATCATGCCAACCGCATCGTTTCCATCAACACCGATATCTCGTTCAATGAAATGAAATGTCTTTCCTAGTAATTGTGTATCAACATTTTTTAAGGAATAATAGGCACAGAGACTGCCGGTTCCTTGGAGCGATTTCATCATTTTTACATATTCTTTTGGAAAATGTTTCTCGTCAGCAATGGTGAAAAGGTTCTGTACTAGTAGTGTTGAGACAATTTTATCAAACCTATGTTCTTTGTTTTCAACCATGACTCCGGTTGCTGTTGTTCCATCGAAGAGAATCCTTTGTACCGGTGTTCCTGTCCGGATTGTTCCCCCACGACTTGTGATGGCCTTGGCTAGTTTCTGATGTATCTCACCAAGACCATTTTTAGGGTATCCAACGGGTTTTGAGCCTTTCAAAAGAGTGCGTTGTGCGCGGAACATTTCGCCTGTTGAAATACGATCAAGATTATTTAAAGTGGAAATCGAACGAGAAAAAATCTCAAGGGTTAGTTTCATTTTTCCTTGTCCATATTGTTTTATTGTTTTTGTCATTGAGATATCATCGAGTCGTTTCATAGTTTTTTCGCTTGCGAGCAGAAGTCGTAGAATGTTCGGAAGAATTTTGAGTTTGTCCGCGCGTGAGAGAAATGGGAAGTCATATCCGTTTTCTTTAATGAATCCTACACTTGATTCAAGTGTCTCGATGTGATCGTCAAGGGTTGCAAGTACACTGTTGAGATTGGACATGACGCCACCGCCGATCGCATGGTACCCAAGATCTAACCTGTAGCCTTTCAACATCTCGTTATTAAAAATCGTTAGAAGATCAGGTTCTGAGAAGGGGACGTTCATCTGAAATCGTGAGAGTAGCTTCAGATACTGGTCAACTGTATACGATGAGGCGTCAAAGGAGAGTGCACGTCCCCCTATTAGAGATTCTTTTTCAAAAATCGTAACCTTATAGCCTTGTTTGATAAGAAGAGCACCTGCGGTAAGACCACTGATGCCTGCTCCAATGATACAAATATTTTTTTTCCCTAGGTCATTGTTTTTCATGTTAAATCCCTGGTTGAAAAAGTTTGCCACCGATCAGTGGTATAAAAAGAAGATACCATAGAAAAGGAAATATCAATAAGAGTAAGGCTGGAATAAGAGTAATGACGGGGATCAGCATGATTGGCACATAAAAGTACCGTAGAAACGCCTGTGCACTAATCATTTTTCTCATCTGTTTTCTGTTAAATGTTTTTAATGTTAACAGTCGAACAGTGCCAAAAAGAACACTAAAGACGACAAGAAGCAGTAAGACAAGGTTCCACCATTGATATGAAATTCCATACAATGCAGGAAGAAACACGACGATTGTTGAAAAGAAACGTATCCCTAAAGCGAATGTTTTAAAACTCCAGGGAATAATGAGTTGTCTTTCCCGGGTTACTTTTACTCCTGAGGACAGCGCGATGTTTTTCACATTCATGAACACATCATGATCTGCGTCTTTTATTCCCCCGTCTACTGCATTAAGATATAAGACATGGGTAAAGGTGAGGATAAAAACAAACCAGGTAAATATTGTTAATATACCATCTGGTGAAACCAGAAAAGCACCAACTAATACAAGGAATGCTTCTGAGAGTGCGACAAGAAAATCAGAGCCAATTATTTTTTTTCCATAAATGTTATAAGTACTTCCTAAGAATGCTGAGATAAGAATGCAGACGATTCCAAGGTAAAACGACAGCCTGTTGTGATAGAAAAATACAAACATGGTAATAAACGCGCCAATCACACATAGAATGCAAATGAGCAATGCAGTGCGTCTTGAGATGGTTCCTTTTACTAACGGTCGGTCGGAAAGTTCATTGGAGCGTCGGTCGACTTCAACATCGACGTAATCATTAAGTACAAATCCATAAATCGCAGAAAAAACTCCAATCAGAAAAAGAAGTGTAAAATCTTGTAATGTAATGTTTATACCGGTACCAAGAAGACTTAGAGCTCCAAAAACAGGTGCAATGGATAGACCACCTAAACCTGGTAATCGCATTAAGCGTGCATAGTCTGATACAAGGTTTTTCATAAAGGAGAAAAAAAGTGTGTCATATTTGAGCTTTTCTAATAAATCTTACATCGTTTTTGGTTGTAGAAGGGTACCATGCAGGACTATATTTGATATAATAAACCCAATAGCTGGGAAAAAAACTAAGATGCCTGCCCAGGGATTTAATGTCATCAGCATGATTGGTACTAAACTGAAATTAATCATGTAATGGCTTCCAATAAGTTTTCGTGCTTTAACTCGATTGAACCGCTCCATGGTAAGAAGCTTATGTGATAGTACAAACATAAGGATACTAATGATAAGCAGTATGGTCCATTGGAAGTAGGTTAAAAGAGATGCAGAAGAGATATTCCATATCAGAAAGAACGGAAGAAATACGAAAAATATGTCGATGAGTTGGATGAAATAAGCCAACATTTTATATTGTAATGAGACAACTAGTTTTCCGTCTATTATTCGTACACCCATGGTCACAGCAAGTGTTTTTGCTCCTCTTTGAAAGTCATTCTCAATATCTTTCATACCACCTGCGACAATTTGCATGAAGAGTACTTGAATGGCGGCAAGGATGCAGACAATCCAGATGGGATTTGAGAGGTGTGGTAAGGTATCGATGTTGGTCATTCCTCCGTATAGGACTAAGAAGAAGATGCCAAGGGAAACGAAGATATCGGTGAACGGGAATTTCTTGCTGATGAGATCATAGAGAGCAATAAATCCCGCAGAAATTGCTAAAACGATCAAGGGGAAAAACCGCTGTGTTACAATAGCAATGGATACGGCTATCAGAAATGAAATCATCATTGAACAAAGTGCAAAGATCCATGCGTTTTTTATTGAGATTGTGCCGCTTATTAGTGGGCGGTCACTGATTTCTCTGCTGGATTTATCGATGTTGTAATCGATGATATCGTTAAAGACAAAACCAAATGTATGGCCGAAGAAACCAACAAGAAAAACCAAGAAAAGATACAAAATATCATATTGTTGCATTGCGATTGCACCCATAACTGGTGCTACTGCTGTTAAAACTGCGTTGAAGGAACGCGCGAGTTTTAGATATTCTCGGACCATGGGAAGGGGGTATAAATAAATGAAAACGATAAAAAGGTATCGTAATAAATCATCATTGGTTTTTTTTAGTAGCAATGTGATACTTCCTAAGAATTTTTACATATGTAAGGATACGTTTTTTTTCTCGTAATGATATGAAAAAACTTATTAGAATATGTGATATGTAGATGAGTACAATGGGATTAAAAGATGTAATAATTAAAAAATCAAAATGGGATGCAAAGAAAAATACAGCAGGTCTTGAGGCAGAGAGCATCACCCCAAAAGATGATGCGTATCATGGTTCATTTAATTTATTGGATATTGAATGGTGGTATTTTGATGCGATCTTTGAAAATGGATATAGTATTCATGTTGGTGTTCGGACTTTTCATACGAATCATCATGGTGTAGTAAAATTACGTATTGAAATTTATAAAGAAGGAAAGATTCTGGTTGAGGCTTTAAAAAGTGATTTGTTCGAACGATTTTTGTTTTCACCTGAAACTCCTTTAGTCAAATATGGCAACGATGTAATTATGGGATTTGATACAGAGTATTATCAAAAAACAGGGAAATGGCGTTATCATGTCTCTATGAACATTAAGAATCAAGCTGTTGATTTAACGTTTAATGGTCTTGCAGAAGGATGGAAGTTTGAAACACCGGATAATAGTTGGGTTGTTGTTTTTCCAACAGCCCATGTGACAGGGACTTTAACAGTTGATAGTCAAATCATGCAGGTGCAAGGAATTGGGTATCATGATCATAACTGGGATTACTCTATTGCAACAGCAGTGAAAAACTGGGGTTGGTTCTGGGGTCGTATCACTGGGGAATCCTTCAATCTTATTTGGGCTAAAACAATGAGAACCTTAGATGATTCTACTCTTCTTGCGGTAATAAGTCCTACCCACAGAGTATTAGAGGATGGGAAAGGATTTATTTCTATCAAACAGGATGCTATCACGCTTACACCGAAGCAGTATATGTATAGTCATCACCGATGCATTCCTACCCATTTAGAATTATCTATTAATGAAAACAAATCTATCCAGGATAAACCGGTACAAGCTTCTCTTTTCATGGAGTTAATTGACGTTCAACATAGTAGGATTTTTACTGCGCATTACTGGCGATATCATATGAAAACCTCAGGGACCATTACAGTCGGATCAAAGACAGAAACCTTTGTAGATTCATCACAAATTATTGAGTTTCTTCTTTTTAAAAGACA
>JAPKYG010000011.1 GCA_026394435.1 Methanobacteriota archaeon
TACTTCATATTATGCTGGTCTTGTAAGCAAATACCTCATCGAACAACTGACAAACATCCCGGTGTTCGTAGAATTCGCCTCCGAGTATCGCTATTTTGGAGTAAGAAATGAATCCTCACTTATTATCGCAATCACACAATCCGGGGAAACCGCAGATACGCTGGCTGCGTTACGCGAGGCACAGATGTCAGGGTGTAGAACACTCGTGGTGACCAATGTCATCGGGAGCACAGCAACCCGTATCTCTGACGGATATATCTTGCAGCAATCAGGCCCTGAGATTGGTGTTGCTGCAACCAAGACATTCACCTCTCAAATCATTGTTCTTTTCCTCATTGCCCTCAAGATTGCATTGCTTCAGAAGAAGCTTGGGTCTGATGAGCTGTACAATTACATCTTCCATCTGAAAGAACTCCCACGGCACGTCCGAGATGTCCTAGAGCGAAGCAATGACATCATCGCTATCGCAAAACATCTCAAAGATGCCAAATCCGTATTTTTTATTGGAAGAGGCATCAACTACCCACTCTCTCTTGAAGGAGCGTTAAAGCTGAAAGAAATCTCGTATATCCATGCAGAAGGGTTTGCTGCTGGTGAACTGAAACATGGACCGTTTGCATTACTGACAAAAGAAACACCGGTTGTCGCCATCGTCACCCAAGACGAAACCTATGAGAAAATCCTTGCAAATATCGGTGAAATTAAAGCACGAGGATCCACCGTTATTGCGATCGCAGAAGAAAAAGATACCGAAATCGAAAACCATGCTGACTTTGTGCTTCGTTTCCCCGCAAGCTCTCATGTGCTCCCTTGTATTGCTATCACCGTTGTTCTTCAGTTACTTGCCTATCATGTTGCTCATCTCCGGAAATGCCCGATTGATAAACCGCGGAACCTAGCTAAATCAGTCACCGTTGAATAAAGGAGAAAATGAAAATGAAATGCGTGATTCTTGCTGCAGGTGAAGGAAACCGGATGCATCCTCTCACCTATACAAGACCAAAGGTGATGCTTCCAATCGCAGGCAAGCCAATCCTTGAATGGAACCTGTTGAATGCTCGTGCTGCCGGTTTGAAAGAGTTCATTTTTGTCGTGAGTTATAAAAGCGAGATGGTACGAGAATATTTTGGCGACGGGAAGCCATGGAACGTAAAGATAAACTATGTAAATCAAGGAAAAGCCATGGGAACTGCACACGCTATCGGAACAGTCGAGCCATTCGTCAGCGACTGCATCGTCCTCTGTGGCGATACGATTTTTGGCACCAACGACATCAAACAAATCGCAAAGAAAGGTACCAAGATAGGATTAGTAAGGATTGATAATGCAACAGAGTACGGCATCGTAGAACTCAAAGGAAAACACGTGGTGAAAATCTACGAGAAAATGGAACATCCATTATCCAACATCATCAACGCAGGTATTTACCATTTCAACAAACATATCTTTGACGCTATTCGAAAGACGGAAAAATCACCGCGAGGCGAATTTGAAATTACTGACTCCATCAATATACTGGTAAGTAAAGAACCAATGGACGGCGTATTCCTCAAAGAATGGCGAGACGTTGTCTACCCATGGCATCTGCTTGATGCTAACGAGGAACTATTGAAGAAAATGAAGATAAAAATTCAAGGAACTGTTGAGAAGAACGTGACAGTGAAAGGAATCGTTGTGGTGGGGAAAGGTACGGTGATTCGCTCCGGTACCTATATTGAAGGCCCGGTAGTGATTGGTAATAATAGTAAAATCGGACCAAATTGCTACCTTAGACCGTATACCACTATTGGGAATAACTGTCATGTTGGAAATGCTTGCGAAGTGAAAAACTCAATCATTATGGACTATAGCAACGTCCCACATCTGAATTACGTTGGTGACTCCATAATTGGACAGCACTGTAATCTTGGAGCGGGAACCACCGTTGCGAACCTCAGGCTTGATAAAAATAATATTATTGTTACATTGAACGGGAAGAAAATCGATTCCAAACGACGGAAGCTCGGGATGGTGATGGGGGATAACGTTCAAACCGGGATTAACTCCATTATCAACGTTGGCACCATGATTGGCAACAATGTGTTCATTGGTCTAGGAGCTATGGCAAAAGGGGAAATAAAACCAGATACAAGGATATTATAATGAGACATGTTTATCGTCGTGCATTATCTATTTAAGATAAATATCTAATTCACTAAGCGA
>JAPKYG010000170.1 GCA_026394435.1 Methanobacteriota archaeon
CTCTATGGAGGACCCAATACGGAGGAAACCCCGAGTGCCATGAAACAGATTACCAACGATGTGGTCAAACCAGTACCCTGGGATGTCTGGCTTGACGAGAAAGTCACCATGAACGATGTGAACCCAGGGATCTTCCCCACAGAAGCAGAAATAAAAAAAGTGAAACTTAACCCAACGTTTTTAAGTTATTATGTCCCCTGGAGCGGGTATACGAACATGCAGTTCGCCAGAACCCGAGGATTTAAGACACTCGATGACACCGGTGAATGGAAACGAGATGGGTTCCTTGAACAGTACGATCAAATCGACTCGCTTGGGTACCTCACCCACACCTGGTTCAAATTCCCGAAGTTCGGCCACCAGCGAGTTACCGAGGTGGCAAGTCTCTACATCAGAGACGTTATGATGACGCGCAAAGAAGCTGTCGAAAAAGTTATCGCGGAGGACTGGAAACTGGACCGGAGAATGCTTACCGATTTTCTTAACTTCATCAACTATAAAGAAACCGATTTCTGGAAAATCGTCGACAAATTCGCAAATAAAGATATCGTTGAAAAGCGAAGCGATGTCTGGAGATTAAAAAAGAACGTTGAAGAAGCATTACAAACTGGCGGAGAAGTTAAACCATAATCTCCGAGAGTACAGCGTTATAACCAAAAACAATCATTCGATCTATAAATTAAAACAAACAGAAAAAGGATGAAAAAAAAATGAATTGGAAAATTCCTCTCTTCAAGATGTACTGGGATACACAAGATATCGTCGCAGTAACCAAGGTCATCAAACGGGGAAGTTACTGGACCATGGGTCCTGAAATACAGACATTAGAAAACAACATCGCTGGTTTTATTGGAAAAAAATACGGAGTCTCGTTTAACTCAGGGACATCAGCGCTTCATGCAACCCTTCTGGCTTATGATATCAAACACGGAAATGAAGTCATTGTCCCGTCATTTACCTTTATCGCCACTGCAAACGTCGTCGTCCTTACAGGTGCGACGCCTATATTTGCTGACATCGAGAAGCAATCCTATGCTCTAGACTCAGAAGATGTCAAAGAAAAAATCACTGGTAAAACCAAAGCGATCATCCCTATTCATTACGGCGGAGGACCTTGTAAAAATATCAAGGCGTTACAAGAAATCGCAAAAGATCATCACCTCGTACTTCTCGAGGATGCCGCAGAATCACTCGGAGCAAAAATACACAACGAACGTGTAGGGACTTTTGGTGATGCTGCGATGTTCAGCTTCTGCCAAAACAAGGTCATCACCGCAGGGGAAGGTGGCATCGTTGTAACCGATTCAAAAACTATTGCTGAGAAACTCCAACTGATTCGCTCCCATGGTCGTGTCGAAAGCAAAGAGGGATATTTCGCGACCACCCAAGAGTTAGATTACATCCAAGCAGGTTATAATTACCGGCTGCCAAGTATCAATGCGGCACTCGTGCTTTCACAATTCAAGAAATTTAACAGAATCATACATATGCGCAGAGAAAAAGCAGCGTATTATACAAAAAAACTCTCAAAGATAAAGGATATACGGACACCGGTTGAATCCAAAGGTGAGTATCATGTCTACCAGCTCTACACCATCGAACTACCTGATAAAAAAACCAGGGACCATTTGCAGCAACACCTCACCAAGGCAGGGATCATGACGAAAGTCTACTTCGAACCGATTCATCTGAAAACATTCTACATAAAAGAATTTAACTACAAAAAAAGTGATTTACCGACCACGGAAGAAATGGCAGAAAAAGTAATTACACTGCCACTCTATCCAACATTAACCAAAAAAGAAATGGATTACATTATTTCTGTGATTGAAAAAGGATGTAGATCAACATGATGCAAAAACAGTTAGAAAACATCTTTCGAGGAAAAAAAATCTTAGTCACTGGTGGCACTGGCTGCATCGGCAGCGAAATCGTACGAAGCGTGTTAAAATACAAACCAGAGGTAGTACGAATCTTCAGCAACGATGAGAACGCCACCTTCCAGATGATAAATGAGACCGATGACACCGAAGTAAAAATGATGCATGAAATCCCTAACAGAAGATTCTTAATAGGAGATGTTCGCGACAAAGAACGAGTAATGCTTGCAATGGAAGACATCGATATCGTCTACCATGCAGCTGCACTCAAACACGTTCCTCTCTGCGAATACAACCCTTTTGAAGCAATTAAAACCAATGTACTAGGAACACGAAATATTATTGAAGCTGCACTCGCATCAGGTGTAGATCGAGTCATTAGTATCAGCACAGACAAAGCAGTCAACCCAGCCAACACCATGGGGGCCACAAAACTCCTGGCTGAGAAACTGATCATCGATGCTAATGAAGGAAAAGGCGTGAAAGGGACCCTCTTTTCCTCAGTTCGATTCGGAAATGTATCATTCTCTCGAGGATCAGTCATCCCGCTTTTTGAGGAGCAAATCCGACAGAAAAAAATGATTACCATCACCAACCCAGATATGACTAGATTTATGATGTCTCTCTCCAACACGATTGAATTGGTGTTCCAAGCAACCCTACTTGCAAAAGGCGGTGAGATTTTCGTCCTGAAAATGCCGGTTATTAAACTGGATGATTTAATCGATGTCATCATTGAAGAATACGCTCAAAAATACAATTATAAAAAAGGAAACATCGAGAAAAAAATAATCGGCCTGCGACCAGGAGAAAAAATGTATGAGGAACTAATGACCGAAACCGAAACGGCATTTGCCTTTGAAACAGAAACCATGCTCATCATCCCTCCACAGCTAGAAATGCCTAGTATTCACTATACCGTATCAGATTATCCAAATGCACACCCCTGTACTTCTCATGGTTATTCCTCACGAGATATTGCTCCAATTCCAAAAGAAGAAATAAAACGATTGTTATTCTCATAGCGTACTACGTAGAAATCGTAAAGCACACTTTATCGATAATAATTCACAGTAATAATATAAAAACCCCTAAGGTCAGTTCCAAAGGTATATCTTCCTTGAAATGAAAAAAATTACAAAGAGGAGAAACAATGACCGTAAAAGTTATCTTCACCGAATGTTCCATTCCATTTTGGATTGATGTAGCTGACAACCTTGTAAAACAACATCAGTGGAAACCAATCTATTGGACTGCACGGCCTGACTATAAAACAATTGTAACCAAACGGTTCCCCGACATCATATTCCACTCGAACATCGATGCTGTCCGCGGTATTCCAGCACCGGATTGTATGAATTTACCATTGCCTCCAATAGATCAACCATTACTTAAGGACCTTTCCTTCAACGAATCAATTGCGCTCAGAATGATGAACAGAATGGACCGAACAGATTCATTTACTTTTGAAGAACGAGAACAACTCTATTATCAATGTGTGCGATATTGGAATGGTATCATCACACATTATTCCCCAGATGTCGTTGTTTTTTCCGTATCACCGCATCTTATTTATGACTATATCCTTTATTCTCTGTGTAAAAAGTACAATATTATAACTATTTTATTTGAACAAACATCGCTGGATGGTTGGATTTATCCAGAGCAACATTTCGAAGCAGGATCCCACCTGTTACAAACAACATACAAAACTATGGTTCAATGCTGGAAACAGGGAAAAAACAAAAAAATCACGCTTTCCAATGAAGCAAAAAAACACCTGGATAAAATTTCAGGAGAATATTCTGTTGCAATCCCGTTTTATATGAAAGATCAGTTTCAGCAAAAAAATATCGCTCGTTTTCTTATAAAAAAAATATTGACAAATCCGGAAAATATCTCAAATATGATCAAAAAAGGAAGATATCTTTTTTCACGACCACATTATATCAAAGAAAAAGGAAAAAGTATTCAAGAGTCTGATCTCAGAAAATGGAGGTACCTCTTCTGTCGTGTTCAAGGAATGAAGAAAAAAAACATGCTAAAACATATCTATACTACCTTAGAAAAAGAAGTAGATTTCCAACAACCTTACGTTTACTTTCCTCTTCATTATCGACCAGAAAATACTACATCGCCTCTTGGTGAATCGTACGATGATCAATTCCTGGTTATCGACATGCTTTCAAAATGTGTGCCAGATAGTTGGAGAATTTACGTCAAAGAGCACTCCTCTCAGTGGCATATTAAATTTTGTGGGGAAAGCGGGAGATCCACTGATTTTTACAATAGAATCGTCTCACTACCCAATGTTCAATTAATCCCGATCACATCATCGAATTTTGATTTAATCGACAATGCAAAAACAGTGGTCACTATTACGGGCACCGCTGGATGGGAAGCGGTTGTACGGGGAAAACCTGTGTTAATCTTCGGCCATGCATGGTATAAATTTTGCGAAGGTGTCTTCTTCATCCAATCAGAGATAGATTGCAGAGAAGCACTTGCGAAAATTCAATCAGGGTTTACTATTGATAAGGAATTAGTACACTTGTTTCTTGCAATAGTGCAACAGATAGGGGTCAACGCGTACGTTGAGCCTGCATTTGCAAAAATTGTGAATATTTCCCCTGACCAGAACGTCACACGGCTCGCAGACGCCATTCGTTCGTTTTATATACAAATCACCAGTAAAAAATCATAAATTATCATTCTACAATGCTATGGTATTCATTGCACCTACCTGCAATGATTTCTTATATCAGAAAGTTTTTTAAAATAATGTCAACATGTCCCATAACAGAACAATTAGGGATTCTAAGAGGTTTTCCAATGGATGTATTAAAAAATAAGGTTATTCTCTTAACTGGGGGAACAGGCTCGTTCGGTAGCAAATTCACCGAGATCGCACTCTCACAGCATGATCCAGCAGCGATACGGATATTCTCACGAGGGGAGAAAAAACAGTACGATATGATGAATAAATTCAAAGACGAACGACTGCGGTTCCTCATCGGAGACGTGCGGGATAGAGACAGACTTCACCGGGCTATGACCAGCTCAACCTTTATGGTGCAACGAAGATGACGGCGGAAAAACTCTTTATTCAGGGGAACTCGTATTCAGGTAAAGTGAACACGAAATTCAGCTGCGTTCGATATGGAAACGTTATTGGAAGTCGTGGAAGTGTTATACCGCTTTTTCTTGAGCAAAAGAGCACAGGGGTCATTACTATCACCGATGAGAAGATGACCAGGTTTTGGATCACCCTTGAACGAGGAGTAAATTTCGTCATCGACTGTATTGGACGTATGCAAGGCGGGGAAATCTTCGTCCCAAAAATTCCCAGTATGCATATCTCGGATTTAGCAGATGCGATTGCACCAGGGGCTAAAAGAAAAATCATCGGGATTCGGCCTGGGGAGAAAATCCACGAGGTGCTTCTTACGGAAAATGAGGCAAGTCATAGCAGAGATTTTGGTGATTACATTATCATTGAACCTGAACATCCATTTTGGAGCTCAGCGCAGTTGAAAGGAGGAAAATCATTGCCTAATGGTTTCCGGTATGAAAGCGGGGAGAACACAGATTGGCTGACCAAAGAAAAGCTCATGGCCATACTCAAGGAATTAGAATGCCTGGAAAACTAGCCATCCATGGGGGAACCCCTGTTAGAAAAACCATTGTACCATACGGTCATCAGTGGATTGATTCCGATGACAGTCAAGCAGTTACTGACGTGTTAAAAACCGATTGGATTACCCAAGGTCCCAAAGTTGAGGAGTTCGAACACGTTGTCTCCAAGTACTGTCATGCAAAGTATGCAGTCGCGTTTTCTTCAGGAACGGCTGCGTTGCATGCAGCAGCTTTCACCGCTGGTGTCTCTTACGGATCTGATGTAATCACGAGCCCCATAACGTTTGTCGCAGACGGAAATTGTGTTTTGTATTTAGGGGGGACGGTGAAATTTTCTGATATCAACCCAGACACCTACAATATCGATCCGGGTAACATTAAAACCACTCTTACCTCTAAAACCAAAGCACTTATTCCCGTTGATTTCGCAGGTCAACCCTGTGACCTTGATGAGATAAACACCATTGCCTCTGACCATCGTATCCCCGTAATTGAAGATGCTGCTCATTCACTAGGGGCAGAGTACAAAGGAAAAAAAATCGGTGGCCTTGCTGATTTCACCGTTTTCAGCTTCCATCCTGTCAAAGCGATCACGACGGGTGAAGGCGGTATGGTTCTTACGAACTATGAAGAATTCTATGAACAATTGCTCATGTTTCGCACACACGGCATTACCAAAGACCCAAGAAAACTTAAAAGAAACGAGGGCGCCTGGTACTATGAGATGCAAGAATTAGGGTTTAACTATCGACTCACTGATCTCCAATGTGCTCTTGGTATCAGCCAGTTTAAAAAACTTGATACCTTCATTAAAAGGAGACGAGCGATCGCCTTACAATACAACAACGCCTTCTCCGAGCTTCAAGAAATAACCATTCCTTATGAGAAAAAAGATGTACGATCTGCCTACCATATTTATGTGATTCAACTGCAGCTTGAGCGACTTACTTGTGGTAGAAAAACTATCTTTGATGCGCTCAGAGCAGAAAACATCGGGGTTCAAGTACACTACATCCCAGTCCACTATCAACCCTACTATCAACAAAACCTCGGGTACAAGAAAGGAAACTTTCCATTTGCTGAACGATACTATGAACGAGCACTCACCCTGCCCCTCTTCCCACGCATGACTGATGGTGATGTCGAAGACGTGATTGAAGCAGTACAAAAGGTTATTTCCTATTACAGGAGAGATTAAATGAAATTCCTAGTCATTGGCTGTGGCTCCATTGGAGAGCGACACATTCGAAATCTCCGCTTACTCACTGATCAACCGATTATAGCTTGTGACACAAACAGTGAACGCCTTCGTCTCATCAAAGAAAAATACCATTTGGAGACATACTTGGATGTTGATGAGGCACTGAATCAGAAACCTGATGCTGTTCTTATCTGTACCCCACCAACCCTCCACATTTCCCAAGGGCTTAAGGCAGTCGAGCATGATGCACACCTTTTCATGGAAAAACCTCTCTCTCATTCTCTAGAGCATGTTGATCTGTTGCTCAAACAAGCCAAAAAGAAGAAGGTAATTATATTTGTTGGTTATAACCTTCGATTTCACCCAGGTATAATATTTTTGAAAAAACTGCTTGACGAGGGAACTATTGGAAAGGTCTTTTCTGCTCGCGTTGAATTCGGTCAATATCTTCCTGATTGGAGGCCACAGCAGAATTATCGACAAACATACACAGCGAGAAAAGAGCTCGGTGGTGGCATCATCCTTGATGCGTCCCATGAAATCGATTACATACGATTTCTCCTTGGTGAAGTCACCACAGTATCATGTATCTCTGCAACACTCAGTGATTTGGAGGTGAACGTCGAGGATACCGCAGAAATCCTCATTACGTTTAAAAATAACGGTATAGCAGAGATCCACCTTGATTTCGTCCAGCGAGAATATTCACGAAACTGCAAGATAATAGGTGAAAAAGGAACTATCGTTTGGGATTACCCAGGCAATTACGTTAAGACCTACAACAGCGAAACCAAACAATGGACAACCCATCCTACAATCATAGAACCTAATGAGATGTACCTTGCGGAGATGAAACATTTTCTTGCTTGTCTCCAGGGAAACGCAACTCCGCTGGTGAATGGAGACGACGCAAAGAAAACCCTGGAGATCGTATTAGCAGCCAAACAATCCTCAAACACTGGAAAGATGATACAGTTATGAGCAAGATTGTCGCCATCATCCAAGCACGAACCGATTCTACGAGACTACCGAATAAAGTAATGGCAGATATCTTTGGAAAACCCTTGATCATCCGCCTCTTGGAGCGGGTGAAGGAATCAACTACAATCAATGAGATCATACTTGCGACAACAACCAGAGCTGTCGATACCCCGCTTGTTAACGTCGTGCGAGATTACGGACTCCCTGTTTTCCGAGGAAACTGCAACGATGTCTTAGATCGGTACTACAAAGCGGCAACTAAGTACAATGCCGATGGCATCGTCCGTATTACGGGTGACTGCCCCTTAATCGATCCAGCGGTCGTCGACAAGGTTACCCATGTTTTTTTAAAACATCAATACGACTACGTTACTAACACTTTGGAACCTACTTACCCTGATGGTTTAGATGTTGAAGTTTTCTCATACACTGCTTTACAAAAAACATGGGGCGAAGCAATCCTTGTTTCTGAACGGGAGCATGTCACCTCCTACCTACGGAACCATCCTGAGAAATTTTCATTAAAGGACGTGAAACATACGATTGATCTCTCATACATGCGCTGGACTGTAGACCAACAGGAAGACCTTACCTTCGTACGAGAAGTCTTCAAAAGACTTTATAACAAGCAAAAGATATTTCACATGCAGGATATTGTCGACCTTTTACAAAAACACCCTGAATTAATAGAAATAAACAATGGGATTCAAAGAAACGAGGGGTATCTTCGTTCTTTAGAACATGATAAGAAAATTAAAAGGTGAAGAGATATGGCTACAGAAAAAGAATCACGAGTCAAGAAATCCTTAGAGCTCTGGAAACATGCAGAAGATATCATCATGGATGGCACACAACTGTACAGTAAAATGGCGTCTGTTGGTGTCAAAGGTGTATCTCCAGTCTACTTTATCAAAGCAGACGGTGTCTATGCATGGGACTACGAAGGAAACAAATACATTGATTACACCATGGGCCTTGGCCCATGCTTCGTCGGATACAACAACCCAAAAGTAAAAAAAGCAATTCAGAAGCAACTCGAGGTCGGTACGATTTTCTCATTGCCTAGTCCACTAGAGATCAAAGCAGCGGAAACACTTATCGATATCATCCCATGCGCGGAAATGGTACGATTTCTCAAAACCGGGTCTGAGGCAACCCAAGCAGCAGTACGGATAGCTCGTGCATATACCGGTCGAGAAAAAATCATTAAAGGGCATTACCACGGATGGCATGAATGGTGCCTTGCTGATACAACGAAAAACGGTGGTATCCCTCAAGTGTATAAAGATACTGTCTTTGAGGTTAAATATAACGATATTGACACCGTTAAAAAACTATTTGACCAGCATAAAAACGAGATTGCCTGTGTAATTATCGAACCTATCGAAACAGAACTCCCGAAGGACAATTACCTGCAGAAATTACGAGATATCACGAAACAAAACGGTGCACTTTTAATTTACGATGAGGTGGTTACAGGTTTTCGGTTTGCCTTAGGTGGTGCACAAGAATACTTTGGTGTAATACCTGATCTTGCGGTATTTGGGAAAGCTATGGGCGGAGGACTGCCGTTATCCGCTGTTGTTGGGAAAAAAGAAATCATGCAGAAAGCGAAAAATTGCATTTTTGTCTCCTCAACATTCGGCGGGGAGCTCTTATCACTTGCTGCATTTCTCGCTGTCGTTGACGTTCTGAAAACAGAGCCGGTGCATGAACGAATCTTCAAAATCGGAAATCATATCAGAGATGAATTTAACAAACTTGCACTGAAACACGGCAGTAAAATTGAATGTATCGGACTTGGACCACGACTTGACTTCAAGTACAGAAACATAAAAGAACAGGATGATATCTATGTCAAAACACTCTTCATGCAGGAGGTTGTCAAGAGAGGTATTTTCTTTGTCTGGAACATGCTACCCTCCTATAAATTGAGTGACCAAGACGTTAAATACACTTTAAAAGTCTTTGATGAGGCGCTGAAGCTTACCACTGAAGCAGAAAAGAATGGTACGGTCAAAGACCTTCTTGAAGGAGAACCACCAATAAAGGTTATTTAACCTCTAATCTATCTCCTGCATGAGACACATCCGTATGAAAATCGTTTTTCGAGTTGATGCCTCAAAGGAAATCGGCATCGGTCATCTCATGCGATGTCTTGCGCTATCAGAAGAATTTCGTAAAAGAGGACATGACTGTCATTTTCTCTCTAAAACAAGTAACCCTGACGTTATCCAGCGTATAAAAAAATACCATGTTAGCTTTTGTAGCATCCTGTCTACGGCAACTATTCAACAAGACCGAGACGCCCTCATATCCTACGCCCAAGATAATGAGATCGACTGGGTCATTACCGATCACTACACTATTGATCCCTCTTATGTCAAAGAAATAAAATTCCAGGGTTTTCATGTGTTATCAATCGATGACACTGCGCAAATGCACTACTATGCTGACATTGTTGTAAACCAAAACATCGGTGCAGAAAAACTCATATTTTCCGTAGAACCATATACAACATTACTTCTTGGTCCGTCTTACACAATGCTCCGAGATGAACTACGAGTCCGTGAGAAAAAGAAAAACCACCGTACTGTAAAAAAACTCTTGATAACACTTGGTGGAACTGACCCTGATAATTTTCTTTTACGCATCATCCAATATCTAGAGGGTGTAGCAACGAATTTAAAACTTATAGTCGTCATCGGTCCCTTTAATCCGTATCTTGCAGCACTTCAAGCATACATTGAAAAGACAGATGCATCCATTGACTTAGTTCAATCACCTGAGAATATGGCAGACCTCTATATTAAATCAAATCTCGCAATCAGTGCAGGTGGGAGTTCCTGCTATGAACTTGCTTACTTTGGCATCCCAAATCTTATCATTGCGGTTGCAGACAATCAACTTGCCATTGCTCACGAATTGGACAGACAACGCATTGGGATATATCTTGGGAAGAAGAATGAAATACAACAAGAATATCTCAGAGATAAGGTTAAAGAATTAATGGAGAATCAGTCTCTACGAAAACATATGAGTAAGAATGGACGAATGCTGGTTGATGGAAAAGGAAAAGAACGTATTGTTGACTATATGGAGAGATTTGATTGAAGAAAGAATTACGAATTGGGAAAAAAATTATCGGTTCTACTCACCCGACATATATCATTGCTGAGATTGGAGCAAATCACAATAGAGATCTTACCATTGCAAAAAAACTTATCGACGAAGCCGCTGAGGCTGGTGTCGACGCGGTGAAATTCCAAACATACAAAGCAGAGACCTTATATTCCAGACATGCTCCAAAATTTTCAAAAGATGATGTCGAGCCATTTGATTTGATAAAAGCAAACGAACTTCCAAGAGAATGGCATCGTGAGTTATATAAGTATGCGGCACGAAAGAAATTGCACTTTTTATCCTCACCGTTTGATTACGATGCAGTTGATGACCTTGATACGGTTGGTGTTCCAGCATTTAAAGTCGCATCCTTTGAACTTGTTGATTTGGGACTCTTGAAATATATAGCACAGAAGAACAAACCAATTATCCTCTCTGTTGGACTTGCAACTCTTGGGGAAATTGAAGATGCATTAAATGCTATTCGATCCCAGGGGAACGATGACATAGTATTGCTTCATTGTGCCTCATTGTACCCCTCACCGGTTGAGATTGTAAATCTAAATGCAATTCAGACGCTCTCCAAAGCATTTCAGATACCAATAGGTTTTTCTGATCATACCCTGGGGATTCATATCGCTGTTGCTGCTGTTGCGAAAGGAGCAAGTGTCATTGAAAAACATTTTACTTTAGATAGAACGATGAAAGGTCCTGATCATTCGTTTGCCATTGAACCAGGTGAATTAAAACAACTCGTGAAAAACATTCGAGATGTTGAAATAGCGATGGGAACAGGGGTGAAAGGGCGATCAAAAGCAGAACAAGAAATGTATGAGAAAGGACGACGGAGCATTATCGCAGCCCGAGACATCAAGAAAGGAACAAAGATAAAACGAGAATGGTTAATTGTAAAACGACCTGGATATGGGATTAAACCAAAATACCTTGAAATAGTTGTTGGAAGAACAGCTAAAAGAGATATTAAAACCGATGAATGGATCACATGGGATGATATTTAATTAATATGATGTAACAAGGTTTTTCTTATGACCATCGACTATGAAAATATCCTCAATGCCTCTGACGATCTTATCGAGCTCGTACGTAACTGGCGAAACAATAATAATATCAGTCAGTATATGTACACAAATCATTATATCACTAAAGAAGAACACTATCAGTGGTTAGAAAAACTTAAAACGAAAACGACAGCGAAAGCATGGATTATCCAATTCAAGCGAAACCCTATAGGATTGGTTTCTCTTTCGAATATCGATTTTAAGAAAAAAACTACTGAATGGGGTTTTTATATTGCAGACGAATCCTTGCGAGGGAAAGGTATTGGTTCGGTTACGTTATACAAAGTAATGGAATACGTGTTTGATATACTTCATTTTCAGATGATGACCACATTGGTATTAGAAAACAATTCTGTTGCGATGAAAATGTATGAAAAATTTGGTTTTAAAAAAGATATAAAAAATGTTTTTCAAATCGAACGAAATGGAAAAAAAATCGCAGTCTTTACTATGTGGGTATCTAAAGACGATTGGAACCATATTAAGAGAAAATTTAAAAACATCTATAATATAACCTTAGGAACGTTAAATGGGTGAAACTTATGAAAAGATGTACAAAATGTGTGATGCCAGAAACATGGCCTGGTATTTCTTTTGACGAAGAAGGAATTTGCTCAATTTGTAGAGAAAATGAAAAAGAAATTGATTTTGATTGGAATAAACGTCAGGAAATATTAAAAGAAATCTTAAAAAAATATAAGAATCACGCAAAAGAGAAAGGAAACAAATATGACTGTCTCGTGGGATATAGCGGCGGAAAAGATAGTGCTTATATCCTATGGGCTGCAGTAAAAAAATATGGAATGACGCCACTAGTAGCAACCTTTGATCACAGTTTTAAACTCTCTGAAGATGCAGAACATAACTTAATGGAAATACCAAAGAAATTGAATTGTGATCACATCAGATTTACTATTGGTAATGATTTTCGAAATGCTCTCTGCAAGAAGGGTATTGAAGTCATGGGAGATTTTTGCTGGCATTGCCATAATGGAGTAGGAACGCTTCCAGCACGAATTTCCATGCAGTGGGACATACCTCTACAAATATGGGGAGAACCATCTGCAAAATATCAAACATATGGAGCATATTCCTATGATGATCTTGAAGAACAAGATGAAGAACACTATAAAAAAGTGTTCCAAGCAGGTATTACACCTGAAATGGTACTACCTGAAGGATATGAATTTCGCGATTTACTTCCCTTCATGTGGCCTCAGGGTGATTTTGAATTAAAAGCAATATATTTAGGGAATTTCGAACCCTGGGATCAACGTGAACATGTAGACATAATCACTAAAGAACTGGGATGGCGCACTGCTAAAGTAGAAGGAACATATGTCAATTGGGATAAAGTTGATTGCCCGTATGAACCAGTTCGCGATTGGCAAAAATGGATGAAATTTAAATTCGCTCGGACTACCTTTCAGGCAAGCAAAGACATTCGCGAAGGGAGAATTACTAGAGAAGCGGCATTAAAACTCATAGAAAAATATGACGGAAATCGTCCACGCGCGTTAGATGCTTTTATCAAGGAGACAAAAATTTCTGAAGAAGATTTTAACAGACTTACAAAAGAATCAATGAAAAAACGTAAATAAATGCATGTTTAAAACCAAAGCAAAAATACTGAAAAGATTGTCTGTCATTGAATTTCCTTCTTTTTGTATTAATTTTATAGTTGCCGCTGGGAATACTGCGGGGTCTGAAACCTGATGAAAGTCCTCAGATGAGAAGTCCCCCCTACTTTTTTCTAGCAAAACCATTCTATTTTTTTTAAATCGCCTGCTGTAGGTATTCTGTCTACCCTTTGAATGACGCGATAGGTGCAAAAATATGATTAATGATCTGAGAAGTGCAAATGTAATAAAAGCCAGCGACGGACACACGAAACATCTGGTCACAATGGAATTAAATACCAAGTATCGATACAACTGTTTGCGAAAACAATCCCGCATTGATACCTGTATTGAGTGGTTCTGTGAACTCGTATTGTTCGGATTCCAATTAGGAGTATCTGAACGGTGTGGTGTTTCTATTGTAGGGCTTTGCATCAATTTTTCTTTTTATAATGAGAATATGGATAATGTTGTTATTGAATTGATAGTTTTGATAATCTCAAAGAAAATATTGCTTCATTAAATTAAAAAAGTGAAAAAGAATATATATAGATCTTGAATGTCTGAGAGGATAATGTGCAGAAATACTTCTGGTGGATTGGAAAATGGATGAAGAGAAAATTACAGGAAAAAGTATATATCTTAGACGGCTTAAAGAAAAAGATGCTAGTGAGGATTATTGTCATTGGCTGAATGATTCAGTTGTAAACAAGTATCTTGAGACAAAAAAATGTACGATAGACGATCTAAAACAGTATATCAAAGAAAAAAATGCTAATGACAAGTGCCGATTCTTCGGTATATTTAATATAGAGAATGATAAACATATAGGAAATGTTAAACTAGAACCAATTGACTTTGAAAATAAGAAAGCAATATTTGGCATATTGCTGGGAGAAAAAGACCGCTGGGGACAGGGGATTGGGACTGAAGTCACCAGATTGGTTGTGAAATACGCGTTCGTAACTCTTGGTTTAGATCAGGTAGGTCTCGGGGTCATATCTGAGAACAAACCTGCAATAAGAGTTTATGAAAAAGTGGGTTTCAAGATAGTAAATGTAGAGAAAGATAAAATGAAGCATGGAGAAAAAGTATATGATAAGGTTGTGATGAGAATAGATAAAAAAGATTTCGAAAATGTTATTGCGATAAAATAACAAGGAGCTGTCCTTAGATTGACCCTGTAATTATTGATCAAGTGATTAAACTTTTCCAAATATCAAATTGCGATTATGCATCAGACATACACTATCCAATGTTCCCGGATGGCATGGACATAGAGGTTTTCTCATTTTCTGCTTTAGAAAGATCCTGCAACGAAGTGCATCTGTTATCTGAGCGAGAACATGTAACAGCGTATGTTAACAATCATCCTGATAAATTTCGAATTAATAACAAAGCTTTTGCACTTTTAGGCAGGGCGACAAGAAGGCCTTGCCCTTCCTTTTAATTGATCAAGCATCCAGCGTTTCAACCGTTGGCTGGCAGCACCCACGCTTTTCGTGCCTGCCAAGATAGCAGCGAGAACGGGAT
>JAPKYG010000055.1 GCA_026394435.1 Methanobacteriota archaeon
ATCCGATACACGGTTCCTGGGATAAAGGATTTACCTGTTGCCTGTAAAAAATTGTTTGACGAACATACCTGCGACATTGTCATGGCACTTGGCATGCCTGGCCCAAAACCCATCGATAAACAATGTGCCCATGAAGCAAGCACTGGGCTCATTCACACCCAGTTGCTTTGTAACAAACATATCATCGAAGTCTTTGTTTATGAGGATGAAACACAGAATAGCAAAGAGCTTGCACGGCTTGCGGAGCAACGAGCACGTGAGCATGCACGAAACGTCATCGACCTGTTGTTTCATCCTGAGAATCTTACTAAACATGCTGGTCACGGTCTTCGCGAAGGATTTGAAGACGCAGGACCAGTACGATAAAAAGGAGGTAAAGAAAAAAATGGCGAAAGAAACAATACGAATTGGAGCTGTTGTCTCTGATTTCAACTACGACATCACTATGATGATGTTCGAACGAGCAAAAGAGCACGCGGAGTTTCTAGGGGCAGAAATTACCAAGGTCGTGAAAGTCCCCGGAGTTTTCGACATGGCTCTTGCCATCAAGAAATTACTAGCGCGCAAGGATATCGACGGTGTCATCACCATTGGAGCAGTAATTGAAGGAGAAACCGAGCACGATGACCTAGTCATCCAACATGCTGCCCGAAAGATCGCTGACCTCGCATTAGAGTTCAACAAACCAGTGGGTCTTGGGATTTCTGGTCCAGGGATGACCAGGCTCCAAGCGGAAGACCGCATCGAACGAGGAAAAGCAGCGGTGGAAGCGGTCGTAAAACTACATCAACGATTACAAAAAATCTAAAAAGAGGCAAAACCCCAGCCTCATTCTTTCTTATTTTTCGAGGGGTACTGCAGTAATAGTTAATCGTTCGAGCTCTGAGATTTTTTCACTTGATACCCGGATAATCTCTGTTTGTATTTTATTGAGTTCTAATACCGACATCTCCCCAAGAACGGTAATCTCAAGCTCGCCTTGGATCACAGGACCAGTTCTTCGTAGCCGAACGACCTGAGCAACCTGTACTCCTTTCACGCGTTCTGCATAGGTTTTAATGAGTAAACCATACATGAGACAATCGCCGTCGCAAGCATCGACAAGCATGTACCCTGCTTCTTTGATGGCGGCAAACCCAATGGTGAGAATGATACCAGCGATGATGAAACCAATCAACGGGTCTGCAATATTATATCCGAAGGATGAAAGCAGTAACGCAACAACAGTAAGAAATGACGTTGTCCCGTCTTTGATGGTGTTAATGGCATCGAGTTTCACGGAGCTCAGGTTCGTATGTCTGCCTTTAATGATTTTATACACACCAAGACCTATAGCAACCAGCGCAGCAATAAATGCCACGATCGCGCCAATGAAAGGAAGTTGGATGACTTGAGGATTTACTAGTTGATAGTAGGATCGAAGAATGATATATCCTGCTAACAAAAACATGAGTATCGTTGCAGCGATAGAGGCAAGGTTCTCAACCTTGTAATAGCCGAAATGGAATCGCTGATCCGCTGGTCTTTTGAAGAATCGAAGCCCTGCCCAGACAATCCCTGAGACAAACCCGTCTCCAATGCAATCGATACCGTTTGCAGTGAGCGCAACACTACGAGAGATTGTTTCCCCGAGAATAATCTGGAGTATACCCAGGCCTACCAGTGATACGGTTGTCACTGCAGCGATTGTTTCTGTGCGGTTGACAACAGGTTCTCGGTCACCCAGCATGATACCATAGAAAGAACAACTCATTATTAAGAATTATTATTTGAGACGTTTGAAGAGAAATACGCTTTGAAAAAGAGTATAGTTGGTCGTCTATGCTTTTCTGGAAGGAATATATGGTTTTTCTGGTATGCAGCTATGTATATTAATAGAGAAAGAGAGTATGGTACTATTATGTTGTTTCACCTGACAAAGAAGACATGAAATTAATGTTATGAAAAACTATATAAGTGGTGGTCTTCATGGGAGGATGCGACACCACTATTTTGTAATAAAGGGAGTATGTAAAGCGAGGGAAATGGATGGTAAAAATTAACATTACGATGGAAGGAGAAGATATTTCAGAGATCATTAATGAGCTGTTGCATGTCGGTATTGAACTGTTAAAGGCAAACAGGAAAGAGCTCCGGGAAGTCTTAAAGATTCTCGCGGATGAGTCCTTAGAGGTTCTCAACGAGAAAAAAACACTGGAGAAAGGAGCAGAACTCTACAAGAAAATTAATTCTGAGATCAACTGGACATACAAACGAAATAAAGACTAAAGAACACGAGAGCAGCTATTCTAGTTCTGTGAAGACACGTGGGCTTTTTGTAAGAAGCTCCATTCCACCTTTTTTTATAAGGACGTCATCTTCAATTCGTACTCCCCCAAATCCTGGAAGGTAGATGCCTGGTTCAACGGTAAGGATCATGTTTTCTTGAAGCTCCATGGTATTTTCTGGGGCAAATCCAGGCCCGTCGTGAACTGCAAGACCAAGGGAATGCCCGGTGGAATGAATGAATCTGCCTTTAAATTTCGTTGAATCAATAAAAGAACTTACCGCATGGTGAATGTCACCTGCTTTGACCCCTGGTTTTATCGCATCAAAGGCGATCTGTTGTGCCTGGAGTACTGTTTTGTACATCTCTTTCTGTTGCTCGGTCGTTCTTCCAAAAAGAAACGTTCGGGTGATATCGGAATTATATTTTTTCAGACACGCGCCAAAATCGCATAAGATAAGGTCCCCTTCAGTAAGTTTCGCATCCCCGTGGCTGTAGTGTGGCTCTGCCGTGTTTTTTCCAAAGGAGGAAATAGTATCAAACGCGGGTTTTTCTGCACCAAGGTTTTGGAGCGAATAATTGATTTCTGCGGCAAGTTCGCCCTCACTCATTCCTTCTGAGATGACATCGGGGATGATCGCCATGGTATCATCAGCAATTACGCATGCTTGTTTGATGTGTTGGATTTCTTGTTCGTCTTTGATGAGCCGTGTTTTGAAAAATCCGTCGGACACATCAACGAAGACTACCTGTGGTAAAATCTCTGTTAATGTATTAAATTCGTGATATGAGAGGCCGCTCGCATTCACCCCGATGGTTTTACTTGAAAAAGTCAGGTGTTTGAGCAATGCCGAAAATTCTTCCTTTGTTTTATAGATGGTAAGATGTGCAGTGGATTTCCGTGCACTTTCTGCTTCTAGCTCAGAAACCAGAATATCAAGGGCGCCGTCAGGATGGAGTACTGCACACGAGCCTTCAAACAGTCCTTGTTCAAGGCCCGTGACGTAGAAGAAGTTATCATCAACAAACGGGGCGGAAGCGTTTTTGAGTACAATGAAATCGACAGTTTTTTTACTGTTGATAAAAATATTTTTTACTCTATGTATCACTTACGGACCACCTAGTGCTCTTATGCACTCTCCTCTAGCATGTAGTGATAGAAGAAGCGAGGGGAATGCTTTCCGATGAGGTTACTGTTCTATTGAAGATATGAGGTTGTGTAGTTGATCGAGGTCGGTTCTAATGTCCTCTACTTCTTTCATCTTATCTTTTTCGAAGCTCTTCAAGATAGCTGGCAGATCCGAAGTGAGCTTGTAGAGATGAACGGGTCTTCCCTTGCCCTTCTTTTTTTCATCGCGTTTTTTTGCCCAGCCTCTTCGTCTGAGTTCTTGCATGGCTACGCTTACTTCAGGCTGTCGAAGATCTGCTCCTTGTTCAACGTCTGCGGAGCGGCATTCATCCACCTGAGATATGTAAAGTAAGGTCTTCGCAAGATTCTTGGGCATTCCAAGTTCTGAGAACAACTGGACTGCTTTATTTTCGTTCTCATCTAATACGAGTGACTTTGTCCGTTTCATACATTCTCCTCGCAGAATAAATCAATTCTGAAGTATATATATTTTTCCAATTTTTTCATCTATATTTTTATATCTAATTCAATTATTTAAATCTTTTTATTTTTAATTTGCTTTCATCCATCATGAGTTTCGCAAGATTATCAGGATATTCTCCCCCGTAGATAATTTCCGTGACACCCGCGTTAATCAACATTTTCACACACACGACACAAGGAGTATTTGTACAGTACAATACCGATCCTTTAATCGAGACACCAAAAACCGCTGCCTGGATAATCGCATTCTGCTCTGCATGCAATCCGCGGCACAATTCATGTCGTTCCCCTGATGGAATATTCAGATTTTCCCGAAGACACCCTGTTTCAGAGCAATGTTTCAGACCCTTGGGCGCACCATTGTACCCTGTGCTCAAGATATGTTTGTCCTTGACCAGAAGAGCGCCAACCTGCCGTCGTAAACACGTGCTTCGTTTCGCAACCACATGAGCCATTTCCATAAAGTATTCATCGTACGATGGTCTCGCTTGCATAAAAATCCAAAAGAAGAATAAC
>JAPKYG010000180.1 GCA_026394435.1 Methanobacteriota archaeon
GTCCTGGAAGCGCGGTGAAAAAGAAAAAAGCATGAAGATGATTTAACGATATGAATTAAAAAACTTAAGAAGAATTCTTTTTATAGTTTTGTCCAAAGGTCGATAAACCCGTTTAACGCTTCATCAAGAATTCCGGATTGATAGGCGATTAATATCTGACTGATTCTGTTTTCATCTTTGATTCTGTACATCATTTCTTTTTCTCTTTTTGTGTTTATCACGATATTTGCTTTGATTAGTTTCTTCAGATGAAAGGAGAGCGCGCCTTTTGTGAAATGAAACTCTGCAAGTACCTCTTTGAAACTTGAATCAGGATGCAACAGAAGAAAGATAATGATTCTCCGTGGCGTTCTCATTTTTATAAATGACAAAATTTCTCTGTCAAAAAAGTTCACCTCGGTTTTTACAAAATATCGTTTTCTCCGTCCATCATCATGCGATGAAATCAGATCTGCTTTTTCGAGTTGTTGAAGATGATATTGTAAATCCCCCATAGTTAAAGAAAGTGTTTTTTCCATTTCTCTTATGTAGGTTCCAGGGTACTGAGAGATTTGATGAAAAATCATTTTTCGTCTGGATAAGTTAAGCAGTTCATGGTCCATTCCAGACACCTATCGTTTCAAGATGGAGAGATAGAAGAAAATTAATGAAATAAATGTGATTCCTACGAGCACCTCGGTAGTGACGAACTGTTCAACAGCTGGTGAGAAAACACCTATTGAAACAATAATTCCTTCTAAGGTGAATAGCAAGAAACCTATCGAGGCAAATGCTATTTTCATTTCTTTTGTTTTTATAAAGGAAATAAATGATATGATACTTATTAACGTTGATAAACCAAGAAAGGATAGTCGCAAAAATATTTCTAATTCATTCATATGTCAGACCTTCTCATTTTCTATATCATCATTATCGTATAAGTTTTTTTAGAGTATTAAAATAAAGGAAAAATTGGGGGAGGGCAGGATGATTTAAAAATCATCCTGCTGTTTTCTTTTTTTCACAATAATCCCTCCGATGGAGAGACAAATGAACAACACGGAGAGGAGTATTGGGAGTATAACATTCGAAACCGCAGCAATTCCCGAGGTGAGGCTTTTAATGGATATCGTATGCGTGGAGAAATGAGGTACGTAGACAAACACTGTAGTGAGTCGTTCCCCCGATAGTGCGTAATACGCGCCATTCGCATCCTTATTTTCCACCTTTTCCATTAAATCTTCTAACGCAGTGACTTTGCTAATTTTGGAATCATCGATACTGACGATAAGCTCTTCAACGGATGTGTTTTGAATGACTTCTTTATCGACATTGATGATGACGATTCTACCGGTCGGTATTTGTGAATTGACCACGACATCAACACCGCTTTTATCGAGGTTGTTGAATGTCATCTCAAAGGTCGGATCATCGTAGGTGTAATAATTATTTGAAGCGGTGTTCGCAATCTTGACTTGTTCCCAGTCCGTGGGTTGTTCCTCCACAGATGGTGCCGTTGTAGGTTCATTGGTGACCCATCCTTCTGCAGAGATGATTCCATCTCTTTTTGCGTCTTCAATGATGATTTGTTCTGTTGTTATGTTCAAATCGTCATACCAGAAATCATTCACCACAGGAGGTGTAGGATATTCAACCCATGTGTAGATATCAAGATATCCATAGGCACTCAACTCAACTTCTATTGTCTGTCCGTTTACGGTGAATGTTCCATTATAACTATTTATTGAGGTGGTTGTATTATTGGATTTTATCCATACGGTTTGCCATGGGGAGGACCCGGAATCAAAGTCTATTGGTTGTTCAGATGTTCCTGTGTTACTGTTTTCCCCTGCTTTTTCATCTGTTGCAGGGCGTATGTAGTAGATGTCGTCAGGTAATAGTGATATTTCAAATCCATCTGGTACTTCAAAGGTTATTTTCGTGTTTTTATCACTGGAGGCGTAGTGTATGCTCCCACCTTCTTGATCAAAAAACCTCATGAACGTGTTTTTTCCTTGGAATATGAGATAATCCGCGAATGTACTTGGGGTTGCTTTTGGTTCAAAACCATTTATTTGTATTGAGTTGAATATTGTTTTGTTTTCGTAGGTGATATTACCCGAATTGATCCCTTTTTCAGGAAAAGGCTGTATGCTACTCATTGGACTGTACCAGACCATAGGGTAGAACGTTAATTTTACGCTATAATCTGTTATCGTGCCTGTATTTTCATCGATTGCGAAATGGACAAATGTACCCCTTGCGTTTCCCTCGTTATAGGCTAAACGGCCCATAGTGGGATACCAGATACCTGCATTGGATGTTGCTCCACTTGCATCTGATGTTCCATTTTCTGTATCTTCTGCTTTTGCTATTACCATGCTTATGGAGGCGGTAATCATGAACAAACACATTCCGATTATAGCCATTTTTTTCGCATTCATTTTTTTTCACCTAAAACCGTTTACGTTTTTCATTTAAATATAGTTTCTGATACATTCATTAAACACGTTAATACATTTGTTAAACGTATAGAAGAAGTGCCACTCATGTTGATGTCTTTCAGTGTTTATTTTTTTTCAAAATGACAAATGAACAAAAAAGATGATTTACATTTTGCAATTTTATAAAGATATTTTTATATACATTATCTAACAAAAGAAGGTATAGAGTAAATGGTGGAGGTAGGTAGAGATGTCCATTCAAAAGAGAAAAAGAGCAGTTGGTATAGGTATCATGCTGGTGCTTACGGCATTTGTTGGTATAACAGCAAATGTGAGTGCGACAGGTTTACCACCGGTTGCTGAGGCTGGTGGACCTTATCTGGGTTATGAATGTAATTCAATGTTATTGGATGCATCAGGTTCATATGACCTGGAGGGTGATCCATTGACTTATTGCTGGAATATTGATGGATCTTGGTATGATAATGGGAATAATCCCTTTTTAGAATGGACGTGGTTGGATGACTTTTCAGGTGTAGTTACCCTCGAAGTCTCTGATGGGGATTTAACAGCGGTAGATACTGCAGAGGTTGCTGTATTGAATGTGCCACCGGTGATTTTAAACGTCACAGGGCCGACGGAAGTTGATGTGGGAGCAGAGATGCTTTTATTGGTGAATTTTTTTGATGGCTTGCCAGATCCACGGGGTATGATAGCTTCCTTAGATACATATACAGCAACGTTTTTTTGGGGTGATGGACGCTCGACAGTGTTTTCTTTAGGAGTAAATGAGTTCAATGTCAGCGGGACTCATGTGTACACTCAAGCAGGTGTATATCAAATCATAATTACTATTGTTGACGATAATGGGGGAGAAGCAAGTGCAATATGGGAGATTAATGTTGATGGCGATTTGGCACTTGTCGAAGCTGGACCAGATGGTATCGTCGATGAAGGATCGATGTTTATCAGTGCTGGCTTCCTTGCAGACACGGATTCTCCTGCGTACACCGCCATTGTTGATTATGGTGATGGAACAGAGTCTCTAGAACTTCAACTAAACCCAGGAAACACATTCGATTTACAACATCTTTATTGCGAGAACGGTGTTAATACCGTTCTAGTAACAGTGTTCAATGAATATGTAGAATGGGGATCAGACAGCGCAATAGTTACAGTGAATAACGTTCCACCAGTTATTGTATCAATGTCAGGTCCACCAACTGATCCAGTCTGTCTTGGGAATGCGATATACCTCGTTGGAGTATTCACCGATCCAGGTGTTCTAGACAGCCATATTGCGCTCATTCAGTGGGGTGATACACTGACAACAACTGTGAATCTTCCTGCCGGAATATATCAGGTTAATAAAAGTCATACGTACGCGAGTGCTGGTGTGTATATAATTACCCTTACTGTGACCGACGATGACGGTGGTTCAGATATAAAGAGCATCGATACTTACGTCGTGGTTTACGATCCGAACTGTGGGTTCGTCACCGGTGGTGGATGGATTATCGCACTACCAAGGTCTTATCCTGCAAATCCATATTTGACTGGTCGGTGTAATTTCGGGTTTGTCTCAAAATACAAAAAAGGACATAACACACCCGAGGGAAATACCGAGTTTCAATTCCAGTTGGGAGGCCTGAATTTCCATTCACACACGTACGAGTGGTTGTTGATTTCTGGAGCAAAAGCGACATACAAGGGAGAAGGTACAATTAATGGAGCAGGTCATTATGGGTTCAGACTCACCGCAATCGATGGAAAGATCAACGGAGGCGGTAGCATCGATAAATTCCGTATTAAAATCTGGGATATGGACAACAACAATCTGATTGTTTTCGACAACAACCTTGGGACGCCAGATGATCAGAATCCAAGTACGGCACTGAGTGGTGGGCAAATTACTATCCATAAGGCGTAATCGGGTACAACACCCCTCTTTTTTCTTTTTTTAGACGATATTTTCACATTTTGCATATCTGCTTGTTTTGTTATTCTCCTAGAATATTTTTATATACTTTGTTGGACAGAATAGGATATAATACGATGGGTGGAGGTAGATACTATGGTTTTTAAAAGGAAAAAAAGTAGTCTTGGGATTGGTCTCTTGTTTATTTTGACTGCCTTTGTCGGTGTACAGGTACCAGTCGGTGCTGCCGGGGAACCACCGGTTGCTGATGCTGGTGGTCCTTATATTGGTGAGGAATGTAATTCGATGTTATTAAATGCATCAGGTTCATATGATTCGGATGGCGATTCATTGACGTATCGCTGGAATATTAGTGGGTTGTGGATAGAAAATTATTACTATCCGTATTTGGAATGGACCTGGTTTGATGACTTTTCAGGTGTAGTTACCCTCGAAGTCTCTGATGGGGATCTGACAGCGGTAGATACTGCAGAGGTTACTGTGTTGAACGTGCCACCGGAGATTCTTTCCGTCAGAGGACCGACAGAGGTTGATGTGGGAGCAGAGATGCTTTTATTGGTGAATTTTTTTGATGGAATATCAGATCCACGATTTAAGATAGCTTCATTGGATATGTATACGGCAACGTTTTCCTGGGGTGATGGAAGCTCAACAGTGCTTTCTTTAGGAGTAGGAGAATTTTGGGCCAACGCTTCTCATATTTATTCAGAGATAGGGTTATATCATATCATAATTACTATTGTTGATGACAATGGAGGAGAAGCAATCGCTGAATGGGATGTCATTGTCGGTGATATAGCACTAGTCGATGCTGGACCAGACGGTATCGTCGATGAAGGATCGATGTTTATCAGTGCTGGTTTGCTTGCAGACACGGATTCTCCTGCGTACACCGCCATTGTTGATTATGGTGATGGAACAGAGTCTCTAGAACTTCAACTAAACCCAGGAAACACATTTGATTTACAACATCTTTATTGCGAGAACGGTGTTTATACCGTTCTAGTAACAGTGTTTAATGAGGGTGTAGAATATGGTTCAGATACCGCGAATGTAACGGTCAATAACATTCCTCCTTCTATTGAATCAATGTCAGTTTCACCAGCCGATCCATTGCCACCTGGCGTTCCACTTGAATTAACAGGAATGTTCTCTGATCCAGGAATTTTTGACATGCATACGGCGACGATTGAATGGGGAGAGGGACAAACAACATCGATCAATATTCCGTTTGGAACGTATCTCGTCACTGGAAATCATACCTATGCAAGCGCTGGTGCGTACATGGTAACACTAACGGTGACTGATGATGACGGTGGCTCTGATTCAATGACGCTTGAATACTATGTCGTGGATATTGAGGATGTTGATGCAGGACCCGATGGATTCATCAATGAAGGCGATATGTTTACAAGTAATGGCTCCTTCACCTGTTCAGGCGACGGCCTTTATACCGCGTCTGTTGATTATGGTGATGGGTCTGGGTCACAACCACTGAGTCTGAGTTTCGGATACCTGTTTGATCTGAGCCATCAATATTTAGAGAACGGTGTATACACTGTTGTAGTGACAATATTCAAGGCCGGAGTAGCTTTTATATCTGATACTGCACTCGTCACGGTCTATAATGTGGCACCAATAATCACCTT
>JAPKYG010000144.1 GCA_026394435.1 Methanobacteriota archaeon
AGTGGGCTCGTTGAGATTCGAACTCAAGACCTTCTCCGTGTCAGGGAAACGTCATAACCAACTAGACCACGAGCCCAATACCAAAATCATTATCACTGTATGTAGTGCAACCAGAATTTCTATTACTTTTTAAATGTTTCAGTGTCTCTTCCCAAGAAGTCGTCACAGGGAACTCCCCTGGATACATATCACTGATTGTTGGATGTTGTTCATATCCGGTATTGAAGTATACCCACCAATATGTCCAAACATCTGCCAAATAAAAAGCTTCTTCTGCAGAATTTACTCCATCGTTGTTTCCTTCGGAATCTGCCAACCCGGAAAATCCCTCAATTAAAAAATTCGAGAAATAAGTGTCGAATGAAACAGTATTTTCCTGAGAGGACATCAATACGATTCGATTAGTAGCTGCAACATCTTGCATAAAGCCTTTGGTAAATGATTGAGCAGAGAATTGCCCAGGATTAATATCATTGTATGATAGGTCATTAAACCCACCGCTGTAACAGCTATCGACAATGAGGCAGAGTCCTTTACATTTGATGATACTTAAGAAGAAGTTTAACATGTCATCCCAGATGATTCCATACCATGTATTAAATCCGTTATATATCACAAGAATTTCGTCTGCCCCATCTGCCTCGTCTTTTGGGGGTAGATCCCATGGTTGGCCATGATTATCTCTTAAATGATTCCCATGTGTCGTGATATACACAAGAGCATAATCCTCGCTCTTCGCATTTTTTCTCAGCCAGAGTAACTATTTATTGAGGTTCTGAAGAATCGCTTGACTACCTTTAACCGTATGGAGATTACTCTGTTGCCAGAACTGTGGTCAATCAATTAGAACATTACAGAGGTCATCACAGGCTTGCAGCATCTCTGGGCGGTCTGCATCGGGAGCATTTTCATATACTCCCACTGCGAATAATAATGCCCAGTACCGAGATTGTGTTGTTTCCTGAGTCTGTGTGTTTTTCTTTTTCAGAATTAAGGAACTTAATCCAGCGGTACACGCTGAGAAACAAGTAAAACAACACAAATAAAAGATATAATGCCTACGCTCCATTTCATTTTTCTTTTCATAGTGTTCACTCAGATATGTAGTAATTATAATAATATAATCATATAAATTCTTTTTTTTTCTTTTAAAAAAATGGAAAAAACAAACGATTTAATATGCAACAACTAGTTCAGGGTCATACAGGATCTTAGGAGAAAATTATGGAGGCAATAATCCTTGCAGGAGGCTTTGGAACCAGACTTCGACCGTTCACCTTTACCCGAGCAAAATCGCTCTTACCTATACTAAATGAACCAATGATCTCCCATTTAATTAAGACACTACCGAAAAAAGTCGATACTGTCATTCTCGCGGTGAACTACCGCAGAGAACAAATTGAAGAATATTTCAACAAGCACGATTTCGGGAAAATCATCATTGTCAACGAAGAACCAGAGCCGCTTGGAACTGGTGGAGCAGTCAAGTATGCTTCCCAGTATATCGTCGGACCTTTTTTTGTGCTAAATGCTGATATTATCTGTTCCTTAAATCTCGCAGAGATGCTCCGATTTCATGAAAAGAAAAAAGCAACTGCTACAATCTCGCTCTGGCCGATAGAGAACGTCTCAGAGTTTGGTGTAGTTGACATCAAAAAAGATGGAAATATCACAAAATTTGTGGAAAAACCAAAAGCAGAGGATGCCCCCTCTGACCTTATTAATGCTGGGGCGTACCTCCTCGAACCACA
>JAPKYG010000115.1 GCA_026394435.1 Methanobacteriota archaeon
CGAGCATGGGACAAACGGAAACAGGAATATAAGATGAGCGGGCAGATCGTTCGCACACAGAGTGTCGCACAGACCGCGGAAGGAGATAAAAACGGGTTGTGGACCACGGTTATTGCTGCTGCTGTTTTTATGGAAAACGACGGGAAGTGATTACTCCCATATATTTTCCTTTTTCAGTGGAATATATGATTGTTAGAAGACAGCAGGAGGTCTTTAGAAATTATACAATTGTCATCTTCATGATAGTCCTGCTAAAAAGAATTTATATGTCAGTTCGTGTTAACCCTCTTCATGAAAGGAGAGATTTCAATGATGCAGGAGTTTGTAAAGTGGTTTGAAGATCTCACCATCGGTGACGTACCTTCAGTTGGTGGGAAAAACGCATCTCTCGGAGAAATGATTCGGAATCTTGGTCAGAAAGGAGTTCGAGTGCCCTCTGGGTTTGCAATCACTGCCTATGCATATAAATACATGATTGAAAAAGCAGGCATTGACATCAAAATAAAGGAGATACTCAAAGACCTGAACACACATGATGTGACTGATCTTGCAGTACGAGGACAAAAGATACGTGATCTCATCAAAAACACCCCGATCCCAAAGGAGCTTGAAGAAGACATTAGGCGGTACTACCGCGAGATGGAGTTCCGCTACGGCGAAAATGTTGATGTCGCGGTACGAAGCAGCGCCACTGCAGAGGACCTGCCTGACGCAAGTTTCGCAGGACAACAAGAAACCTACCTCAACATCCGTGGTGAAGACGAACTTATAGAGAAAGTACGAGATTGCTTTGCATCACTGTTCACAAATCGTGCGATCTCATATCGTGTCGACAAAGGCTTTGACCATTTATCGGTCTATCTTTCTGTCGGTGTCCAAAAAATGGTACGCTCTGACCTTGCGTGCTCTGGCGTAATGTTCTCTATTGATACTGAAAGTGGATTCACCAATGCAGTCTACATTACTGGCGCATATGGTCTTGGAGAGAACGTTGTCCAAGGCGCGGTCAACCCGGACCAGTTCTATGTGTTCAAACCAACCTTGAAGAAAGGTTTCAAACCTATTCTTGAGAAGAAACTGGGGTCAAAAGAAAAACGACTTGTGTACGGGCCAACCGGAACGAAGCAAACTAAGGTCAGTGCCGCGGACAAAGCAAAGTTTGTGATTACTGATGATGAGCTGTTAACGCTTGCTCAGTGGGCATGTATTATTGAGGATCATTACAAAAAACCAATGGACATCGAATGGGCAAAGGACGGTCAAACCAAAGAACTCTTCATCGTCCAAGCACGACCAGAGACCGTCCATTCACAAAAAGATATGGCAACGATGAAAACCTATGTGCTTGATGAAAAAGGAAATCTCCTCGCCGAAGGAGAAGCAGTCGGCAGCAAAATCGGACAAGGTCAAGTTAATATCATCGAGGAAGCAAAAGACATCAGTCAATTCAAAAAAGGACAAGCCTTGGTCACTGACATGACGGATCCTGACTGGGAACCGATTATGAAAATCGCAGGCGCCATTGTTACGAACCGTGGTGGACGTACCTGTCATGCTGCTATTATTTCCAGAGAACTGGGAATCCCCTGCGTCATTGGAACAGGAAACGGCACCTCTGTCATTAAGAAAGGATCCAACATTACGATCGACTGCTCTGAAGGAGTCGGCAGAATCTACGAAGGATTGCTGAAATTCCATGTTGATGAGGTGAAACTTGATCAACTTCCGACAACCAAGACGCAGATTATGATGAATGTCGGTGTTCCAGAACAAGCATTCCAACAAGGACAGATTCCGAACAACGGTGTCGGTCTCGCACGAGAAGAATTCATCATTAATTCGCATATCGGCATTCATCCTCTTGCATTACTTGATTATAACACTTTAAAAAAGAAAGCGGCAAAGGACAAAAAAATCGCAGAGGTCATTAAAAAAATCGATGAACGCAGCGCCGGCTATGACGATAAAGTGGAATTCTTCGTCGATACTTTAGCACGGGGGATAGCTAAGATAGCCGCAGGGTTCTACCCATATGATGTTATTGTCAGGATGTCTGATTTTAAGACCAACGAATATGCGAACCTCATCGGTGGATACCTGTACGAGCCTGAGGAGCATAACCCGATGATCGGCTGGCGAGGAGCCTCCCGATACTATGACGAGAAATTCAAACCAGCGTTCGGGCTGGAATGTGTCGCACTGAAGAAAGCACGAAACGAAATGGGACTCACTAATATCAAACCCATGATCCCATTCTGTCGAACACCAGAGGAAGGTCGTAAGGTCATCCAAGTCATGAACGAATACGGCCTGAAACAAGGAGAAAACGGGCTTGAGGTCTACGTGATGTGTGAGATACCATCCAATGTCATTGTTGCTGATCAATTCTGCGAAATCTTCGATGGTTTCTCCATCGGGTCTAATGATCTTACGCAGCTGACCCTCGGTCTTGACCGAGACTCTGATTTGGTCGCGCATATCTTTGATGAACGAAACGACGCGGTGAAACGACTGGTTTCACAAGTGATTACCGTTGCGCATGGTCATCATCCTCGACGAAAAGTTGGTATCTGTGGACAAGCACCATCTGATTTCCCTGAGTTTGCTGAGTTTCTGGTGGAATGCGGCATCGATAGCATCTCACTGAATCCAGATACCGTCATTAAAACACGGTTGAAGATTGCTGAGACAGAGAAACGACTAGGAAGATAGCTATCTTCCTTCTTTTTTTTAATATTTAAATCATCGCATCTGAAAAGTATTTAGCGACATACCTGATTGTCCAGTATATGAATATCGTTCCTCTCGTTTATGTAAAAGATGGAAAACTTCTTGACGGAAAAGACGGA
>JAPKYG010000027.1 GCA_026394435.1 Methanobacteriota archaeon
ACAAGGAGTTTGACAAGTGGGATGAATTGTTTGGTTTTGATACCGGTATCGCTGAATAGACTCTGGAAAAGACCATAACGGTTTTCTATCTGGTGTATCATTACGATAGCGCCTAATGAAATAGTTGTATTATTGCTCATAAAGAGATATGAGGAGATTTCTCCTGATATCTCTTTTCATTAGGCACTATGGTGGCAAAGTCAAGTTTAAACTCGATTATGTTCTCATGATTCTTCGTGATCTAATAAAGCATGAGTTTATTTCGATGATTCCATTGTTTTGTATAGCGATTCTTTCCTGTAGCAGCGAAAGTTGTAATTCATTGTAAAATGTATTGTTTCATATAAGTGCGCTTTTCATCGAAGGAAAAATAAACAACGTAGAGGATTCCCCCTTATGAAAGCGTTTGTAACTGGCGGTGCCGGATTCATAGGCAGTCATCTTGTCGATACCCTCATCAAACAAGGCCATACCGTGACCGTGTACGACAACCTCAGCTCAGGAAATAAAGAATTCATTTCCCAACATCTTGAACATGGCGCGTGTCGTTTTATCAAAGCAGACCTTCTTGCGTTGAAAAAAGTCGAAAAGGAAATTGCTGGTCATGATACCGTGTTTCATTTCGCAGCAAACCCGCATGTCCGACTCGGGGAAACACACACTGATCTTGATATGAATCAAGGTGTTGTTGCAACCTACAATGTATTGGAGGCGATGAGACGCCATGCAATCAAAAAGATAGTGTTTTCATCCAGCTCCGTCGTCTACGGAGAAACAACAGAGCTTAGCCTTCCTGAAACCTACGGTCCTACTCTGCCTATCTCTCTGTACGGTGCGGGGAAACTTGGGGCAGAAGGGCTCATCAGCGCATTCTGCGGCACCTTTGATTTTCAAACATGGATCTATCGATTCGCGAACGTCGTCGGTGCGCGAGGCACCCACGGTGTGATCGTCGATTTCATCGAAAAACTCAGAAAAAATCCCCATGAACTTGAAATTCTCGGCGACGGTAAACAATGCAAACCCTATCTCTACGTCAGCGACTGCGTCGACGGCATCCTCTTCGGATTTGCCCATGTCTCTGAGAAAATGAACCTCTTCAACCTCAGCTGCGACACCACCACCACCGTGACACGCATCGCAGAAATGGTGGCTGAGGAAATGAAACTTAACAATGTATCGTTCAATTACACAGGAGGAATACGCGGCTGGAAAGGAGACGTCCCACGATTCCAACTTGATGCACAGAAGATAAATACACTTGGCTGGAAAGCAACCCTCACCTCAGATGAAGCGGTTAGAAAAGCCATCAGAGACGTGCTTCACGCCAACCTTTAAAAGAACAAGAAAGTTTTCCATTCTCAACTATGAATCTCTCTATCATTGGAACTGGATACGTAGGACTTGTTACCAGCGCCTGTTTTGCAAAGCTAGGACATACGATCACCTGTGTTGATATCGACCCTGAGAAAGTACGCAAAATAAACAACGGCGTCTCGCCAATCTACGAAGAAGGATTGGACGGCCTTCTGCTTACCTATAAGGATAAAATAACGGCAACAATAGACTACCAGACCGCACTCATGAACACCGACATTACGTTCATCTGCGTCGGCACACCATCAATGAAAAACGACACCATCGATTTATCGTATCTGAAAGAAGCAACAAAACAGATAGCAACTATCCTGAAGAACAAAAATTCTTGGCATCTCGTCGTCGTGAAAAGCACCGTGCTCCCAGGAACCACACACAACATCGTATTACCTCTTCTCGAACAATATTCAGGTAAAAAAGTCGGCATAGACATCGGACTAGCCATGAACCCAGAGTTCCTCAAAGAAGGAGTCGCGATAAAAGACTTCCTTGAACCAGACCGCATTGTTATTGGTTTCAACGATGAAAGAAGCAGAATCGCCCTACGAGAACTCTACAAGAACTTCTCCTGCCCGATCATAGAAACCTCGTTGTCCGCAGCAGAGATGATCAAATACGCAAGCAACGCGTTCCTCGCCACAAAAATATCCTTCATCAACGAAATCGGAAACCTCTGTAAAAAACTCGGTATTGACACCTACGACGTTGCCACAGGAATGGGACTTGATAAACGAATCGGTAGACCCTTTCTTGACTCAGGAATCGGCTGGGGCGGCTCCTGTTTTCCCAAAGACGTTGACGCCCTCATCGCCTGGGCAAAAGAAATCAAAGAACACGCGCGTATCATTGAAAGCGCCAAAGCGGTCAACACAGACCAACCACTCCGGCTCGTCGAAATCCTTAAGAAATACATCCCTAATCTAAAAGGAAAAACCATCGGCATCCTCGGGCTTGCCTTCAAACCAAACACCGATGACATCAGAGACAGCAGGGCGATACCAATCATCAAAGAACTGCTCAGAAACGGGGCGCATATCAAAGCTTACGATCCCCAAGCAATGAATAATTTTAAAACACTGTACCCAACGATAGACTATTGCTCCACAGCCTCTGAGGTCCTTTCCGCAGACGCGATCCTCATCACCACAAAATGGAAAGAATTCACCACCTTAGATTACCGGGGAAAAATCATTATCGATGGACGAAGACTTGAACAGGCAAAAAACGCAAAAATCTATGAAGGAGTGTGTTGGTAGCATGAACATTAAAAAAGCAGTGATCCCCGCAGCAGGACTAGGAACCAGGTTTCTCCCAGTGACAAAATCCATGCCAAAAGAAATGCTCCCGATCATTGACACACCAGCCATCCACTACGTCGTCAAAGAAGCAGTCGAAGCAGGCCTGGACGACATCATCATCATCACCGGGCGAGGAAAACGCGCAGTCGAAGATTATTTTGATGAATCACCAGAAATGGAAATGCATCTTAAAAAACATAAAAAAGACGATCTCTTGAAAACAATAAAAGAGATTTCCTCCATGGCTAACGTACATTACATCAGACAGAAAGACCCAAAAGGATTACCAGATGCTATCCTTGCCGCAGAAAAACACATTGGTAATGAACCCTTCGCTGTCCTCTTAGGAGACGACATCATCATTTCTGAGACACCCTGCACCAAACAACTCATCGATGTCTACACCACCTACCACTCTTCTGTCATCGCGGTTCAAGACGTCCCACGAGAAAAAATCAACAGGTACGGGGCTGTGAAAGCAACCAAAATAATCCCAAGTACCAATGAATTGTATCAGGTCGAACACATCGTGGAAAAACCAAAAATCGAAGAAGCACCATCAACATTAGCTGCAGTCGGACGATACGTGTTCACCCCCGAGATCTTTGATGCTATGAAACGCACACAGCCTGGTGTCAATAACGAACTTCAAATTGCTGACTCCATTAATCTCCT
>JAPKYG010000147.1 GCA_026394435.1 Methanobacteriota archaeon
TCAAGCAAAACTTATTGATAAAAACGGAGAAATCAAAATAGTGAAAGCAGCAGATCTTCGCAAAGGAGATATTGTCCTCGTCACCGCAGGAGATATCATCCCAGCTGACGGTACAGTAGACGAAGGTGTCGCAAGCGTCGATGAAAGTGCCATTACTGGCGAAAGCGCTCCTGTGATACGAGAGAGTGGAGGTGATAGAAGTGGGGTGACTGGTGGCACACGAGTTCTCAGTGACAGTATCCGAATCAAAGTATCTGTTGATCCTGGCGAATCATTCATGGATCGAATGGTCGATTTAGTTGAAAGCGCTGAGAGACAAAAAACTCCCAATGAAATCGCATTGACAATTCTCATCTTAGGTCTTACCCTTCTATATATGGTTGTTGTCGTCACTCTTGTCGCGTTTGCATCGTACACGGAAACAGAAGTAAGTACCGTTGTTCTTATCTCGCTTCTTGTCTGTCTTATTCCAACTACCATAGGGGCACTTCTTAGTGCTATCGGTATTGCGGGGATGGATCGTTTACTTGCCAGAAATGTCGTAGCAAAAAGTGGTCGTGCGGTTGAAGCTGCGGGAGATATCGATGTGATCCTTCTTGATAAAACGGGAACAATTACTCTAGGAAACCGACAAGCAGTTGAGTCCACCCCTGCACCAGGAATCAGTACTGCGGAGATTCGGGATATGTGTTTATTGAGTTCTCTGTCAGATTGTACCCCTGAAGGCCGGAGTATCGTTGAATTAGCTCTTGCTCAGGGAGCTACACAAAAGGCGGCATCTTGCGGGGAGCCTATTGATTTCAGCGCGGATACACGGATGAGTGGACTTGATCTTCCTGATAGGAAGATTCGCAAAGGCGCACCTGAGGCGGTGACGAAATACATTCATAGCCTAGGGGGGTCGGTACCAAAAAAAGTCAATGAGGTGGTCATACGCATAGCTCAAGAAGGCGGTACTCCCCTTCTGGTCTCAGACAATGAACGTATTATTGGAGTCATTCATCTCAAAGATATCGTAAAACCAGGGATCGCAGATCGGTTACGCATTCTGAAACGAGTTGGAATACGGACGGTAATGATTACTGGTGATAATCCAATTACCGCAAAAACCATCGCAGATGAAGCAGGGGTGGATGAGTATATCGCTGAAGCAAAACCAGAAGATAAACTCGGGTACATACGTAAGGAACAGGCGAAAGGTCAGCTGGTTGCAATGATTGGTGATGGAACCAATGATGCTCCTGCTCTTGCTCAAGCGGATGTAGGACTCGCTATGAATAGCGGAACCGATGCAGCACGAGAGGCAGGGAACATGGTGGACCTTGATTCCTCACCAACCAAGCTTATTGACGTTATTGAAACCGGGAAACAACTTCTTGTCACCAGAGGCGCGTTGACGACGTTTAGTATCGCAAATGATGTATCGAAATATTTTGCTATCATCCCGGCGATGTTCCCTGCGTTACCAATTTTCCATGCCATGAATGTTATGCGTCTTCACAGCCCTGAAAGCGCGGTACTCAGCGCAGTTATTTTTAATGCTATTATCATCAT
>JAPKYG010000194.1 GCA_026394435.1 Methanobacteriota archaeon
GAATGAATACGTAAGTCCGAATTTATCAATCAATCCAACGAATGACGTGGGATACACGAATATTACCGTTGAACAAGCCTATAGCCTTTTAACGAACACTTCAAATGGCATACAGATACCAATCGATGTAAGAACTAATAACGAATGGGCAGTAGCACATATTGACACACCCTATCCAGAGAATCCACAACATTGGCCTTATTTGCAGAATGGAGAAAATCTAACTGAATTCATGGAATTATACCAAGGTAAAGAAATTATTCTGTACTGTAAAGGAGGAAGTAGGAGCAAAACTGCTGCAAACCTTCTTGTTGAAAATAATTTCGATGGAACTATTTACAACATGCTTGGTGGTATTGACGCATGGACACTTGCAGGATATCCAACAAAAGCAAATTCACCACCCAATACTCCAGCAATAAGCGGTCAAAATAAAGGAAAAATTGGTCAAGAATATCAATATAGATTTAATACCACAGATATCGATCAAGATGATGTCTACTACTATGTGAATTGGAGTGATAACACATCCAATCAACTTGTTGGGCCATATCATTCAGGAGAAGAAGCAAGACTGAGCCATACATGGTCTGAAAAAGGAACGTATTCCGTAAAAGTGTAAGCCAGAGATATCTATGGAGCGGAAAGCGATTATGCTACCTTAGACATTAAGATGCCAAAAACAGGTAATATAGTCTTTAACCAAATTCTATCGAGAATTTTTGAAAAAATCCATGTTTCAATTAATTCATTCTCTCATCGCACAAATTGCTTGTAACTTCTCATGCAAGAGGCCTTTGAATTTACCATATCGTGTAATATCGACTTCCACCAAACTAAAAAGACTGATCTCATCGTAAGATTCAACAAATACATCATCCAGGTTATCTCTTAACTCCTCAATTATCTTCGGAACCAAGAGGTTGGAAAAACGAAGCACCTTCTTCTTTATAATCCAATGATTAATGGCGTCAGGCTGTTACTTCATCATCTCCAATAGATTGTCAGGTTTTTTCTCCCTTCGAATCCTCTTCGCCTCCTTCCCCCCTCGTCTAACAAATACTCTGCTGAATTCCATAGCAAGTTTTTCAACACCAGGACTTAAAAGAGTAGAACACAAAAATCTCGCAGCGGAAATGTCCTTAAAAGGATTCTGATAAAAAAATTATCAGACAACCTAGGGGAACCATAATCTTTCATCATCTGCATTTTTTCATTTCTCCCTACAGTATTATAAATAACCTCTTTCTTTAAAAAACCAACTATTGTTGAACGAGCGAGACCACTAGTATAAAAAAGATGTTGAAAAACATGTTATGTAGCCAGCATACCATGAGAGAACTATTTTAATAGATATACTTGTTCTTTGTTTTGCCACCTAAAAATTGTGACACTGCAATATTTAATGGAAAGTGATACTATATGATAGAAATAAAAGTACAAAATATTGTAGCATCTACATCTTTTGCGGATAAGTTAGATCTTGATGTGATAGCACAATCATTGGAAGAAGCTGAATATGAGCCAGAGCAGTTTCCTGGGCTCGTGTATCGGTTGAGTAGTCCGAAAACCGCTACTCTTCTATTTAGAAGTGGGAAGGCGAACTGTACTGGTGCAAAGAATATTGAAGACGTCAAAACCACTATTAATATCATTGCGGAAAAACTGAAGAAGTTGGGTGTTGAGGTCTATAAAGACCTTGCGATCGTCATTCAGAATATTGTAGCCACGTCTGATCTGGGGGGAGAACTTAATCTCAGCGAAGTAGCTCTATCGCTTGGCTTAGAGAATATAGAATATGAACCTGAGCAGTTCCCAGGGCTGGTCTATAGGATAAAAGAACCGAAGGTAGCTATGTTGCTGTTCGGTTCTGGTAAAATAGTCTGTGCAGGTGCAAGAAAGATAGAGGATGTGTCGTTAGCAGTAGATAAATTATCAAAGGAGCTTTCTTCGTTAGGGCTTCTCCGTAAGTAAATCCTCTCTCTTTTTTTTCATATTGTATCTGTCAATGATCAGCACAAAACCTGAGGCTAAGTTTTAGAAGTATAGGTTTTTAAAGAAAACCTAATAGGATTTAATATTGTAAGTGATTCGAAGAAATTACTTTTTACTTTGTCTAAACAGACAACCATAACTTCCGCTCAAAGCCTATAATTTTTCACTTTTTTTATGCCGCCCCCAGAGAATTATTGTTTTATCTTTAAATAATTATATTTTTTCAAAACATTTAAATTGAACTAGTGGATTCAAAAGATAATTGGAGGAGGCGGAAAGCAAATGCCGAATGTAAATAATGACCATAAGAAATCCAAGAAGAGATTGATGAAAGAAGTAGCATTAATACTAGTAACTCTTCTGATAATATCAAGTGTTTTTATTTACTATGAATATTTCGCAGAGAAAGAAATAATCCAAGAAAAAAAAGAAGAACCTACGATCATTGATGACCGTATCAGCCCCTTAGAAAACCAAGGTCTTGTCCTGGAGGTCTTAAGAATCCGACATAGAGGACTGCTCGAAAAATTAATGACTTCTCGTCATTCTTGGGAAAATTCACCGGCGTTTTATTTCATAACCGACATGGATGGGTTGGAATATGCAAGTAAAGACGTTACGCAGCATAACCGGACAGCAGAAATATTGTATAATACTTGGGATACTATGTTTCAGGAAAATAAAATCGTAAAAGACTCGGAGGAAGAACAAGAAACTTCAACGGTCACTCTTACCATTGTTGAGCGAGTGAAATCCGGGTTATTCGGACGAAAAACAAGTGATGTCACAGATCCAATGGTAGATGACTCAACGCGTGATCCTGATGGTGATGGTATCCCAACAGCATGGGAGTGGAAATGGGGATATGATCCATTCACCTGGGATGATCACGAAAACCTTGACCCAGACCTGGATGGGATCGAAAACAGTGAGGAATATCAGATGGCGGATTGGTTTGCCGATCCATTCATCCAGGACATGTATATTGAAGTCGACGGCATGGAGCGAGGGGGCTTGCGTGATCCGCCCCACTACCTCTTTGAAGAAAGCAAACAAGGAGTAATCGAGAGATTCGCTGAGCATAACATCAGAGTCTATGTTGATGATGGGTGGCCAGATAGCCCGACACATGGCGGCGGAGATGTCTTACCCCACTTCAAGAAAATATCAATAGACTCTGGTATGATGTTACAGTTTTATGAAAATTATTTCCCTAAAGAACGAAGAGGGATATTCAGATATCTCGTCATCGGACATGGTGGTGGAATCACAACCACATCAAAAAATAATATTAATGATTGCATGCAACTCTTAAGCTTTTCAGTAAAAAACACTCTATTAGAAAAAATAAAGAACTTTTTTATATTATCCGCCATTCCAACAGAACAAGGTGTGCGTATCTCATTAGGAGGATTGGTATTGCATGAATTGGCGCATAGTTGTAGTGTCGATCAAGATAATTGCGGTTTCGGAGGAATAGATAACATGTCATATAAAAGTCCTGTCTTTCCAAAAAAATCGTATGTAGAAACCTGGGGCCAGTATAGAAGTGTATTAAACTACATCTACTCACACGATCTTGATGTATTTGACTTATCTCCTGGTGATAATGGTCCCCCACATGATCAAAATGACTGGGGATATATGTTCGTTGGCTTTTTTCAGTATAACGCTAGGTTTGTGGAAGAACCATACTATGAACCACAAGCCGGGGCGTCGTTAGTACAAAGTGAATGGAGAGTAA
>JAPKYG010000074.1 GCA_026394435.1 Methanobacteriota archaeon
AGGCAGCTCGTGCCATAGAGAGTTTCGTCATTGATGATTTTAGCAACTGGAATCTGAGGCGTTCCCGGAAACGACTCTGGGTTGAAGAAAAAACAGAAGATAAACTCTCAGGGTATTCCACGATGTATGAGATCTTCGTCGGATTGTCTCAGATTCTTGCTCCGTTCATCCCGTTTATCACTGAGGAAATCTATCAGAATTTAAGGACGACGGAGATGTCGGAAAGTGTCCATCTCTGTGACTATCTGATTGTTGATGCAAAGGCAATAAATGAGGATCTTGAGAAAGGCATGGAACAGATTCGTGCTGTTGTTGAGTCTGGTCGTGCGCTTCGTTCGAAGATTAATATCAAAGGAAGACATCCGTTACCATCTGCGTCGATTGTCTGCTCCAAGGAAATTGAAAAATCAACAAAACCACTGCTTGAGCTTTTAAAGGAAGAACTCAATGTGAAAACCATCAGCTACGCGCAGGATACCACTGCATTCATGACCAAGACTGTGAAACCAAAGTACTCTCACCTGGGTCCGAAATACAAGGAGAAAGCTAAGAGTATTACGCAAGTGCTGGATACCTATGATAAGCATCAATTATATGAGCAGCTCATCAAGAAAAAAGAAGTGATAATTTCTATTGGTGCTGAGAAGATACGATTGACCGCTGATGATTTTGATATCGTTGAGCATGAGAAAGAACATTTTGCAAAAGCCATGGTGCAGAACATCACCCTGTTCTTGGACACAACCGTGACCCCTGAGTTAGAAGCAGAAGGCTTAGCAAGGGAGCTCATTCGACGAATACAATCCATGCGAAAGGAGATGAATCTTGATGTCGAGGATCGGATTGCAACAGAAATCGCCCTTGATTCGACAAAAAGAACAGCTCTTCAAGGCTGGAAGGACCATATCAAGGAAGAGACACGGTCGAAAACTGTTTCGTTTGTTGACAAACCAACCGGTGTTCTCTTGAAGAAATGGATGATCGATGAGCTGACTGTCGACATTGGCATCCGAAAATAAATGACGATTACGGCACATGCCAACAAAGTATATATACATAAAACATGATTTTTTGATGGGTTACGGGATGCACAGAGAAACGAAAAAGCACATAAGTAGCGGTAACAAGAATGCTCATCGTATCTTTTCTGAAATAACTGTTGTCCTTTTTGTGATCTCACTAATCGTCCTTACTGTTGTAAGCATGGCACCGATTGTTTTTTCAAAGACCCCGATGTATATTCCGACTACACCTGCTGGTACAACATTCGGGTTTGTTGATATCGAATACGAATATGAAATCGTGACAATGAATCATTTTTCATTCTGGATGTTTGACTGGGGTGATGGAACCGCAACAACATGGTTGCAGCTTGAAGACAACCAGACCTCCATTGCTCAAACCCATCATTGGAGCACACCAGGAACATATCAACTCCGAATGAAATTCAAAAGCGAACAAGTACCTGAAGGCGTCTGGTCGAACTCTTTAACAGTGGACATTACCACCTATACCAGTAATGATTTTCCAAACAAACCCATACTGAGAACTGGGAAGATCCAAGGCATCATCGGGAACGAATATACCTACTCTGCTTTGACGACTGACCCAAATGAATATCAGGTATCCTATCGATTTGATTACGACAATGGGAACCTGTCGGAGTGGACACCGAATGTTCCCTCAGGATCCAGTTCGTATCATTCTTTTGCATGGGAAAAGCCCGGGGAATATTTTTTACGAATTCAGGCACGGAACCAGTACGGCCTTGAATCGGTATGGTCTACCCCTGTTCAGGTCATCATGAAAAATACATCAGAGGACAATGGGGCTTCTGTTGATCTTGTATTTCTCAACAACATTTATTATCATATCATCTACAGCTCAAGCTATAATGGAACCTTCTATAACCCCTCAAGTGGGGGTTCGAATGATATCCAATGGAACGGTGGCGGAGTGTTTCTGATTGATGACGATAGCGATGGGCGATGGGAGTATCTCTACGCCCCAACAATAGGCGAAATCCAGCCATATCAAGAACAAGTAATTCCGCAGAAAAACATCTTTTCTGATGTCCCTTGGCTCCTTATTTTAATAATTGTGAGTATCATCCTCGGTGTTATCGGCGTGGTTCTCGTGTTGATTAAAAAAGGTTATATCTATATGTACGAAGAAGAAGTCGTTGTTGAAAAATAAATGGTTTCTTCCGGTGAACCAAATGTATTTTATAGTATTCTTATTACCCACTGTTGATGATTTGTCTTGGTATTGAAGGCACTGCACATTCAATCGGCGTCGGTATCATCAAAGACGTGAAGGGACACTGCCACATTCTTTCCAATCTCATCAAGACCTACAAACCAGAGAAAGGTGGGATTCACCCCCGGGAAGCAGCAAATCATCATGCTACTTACATCGCTGACCTTATCTCTGAATCAGTTCAGAAAGCAGGCGTTGACTTTGCTGATATCGATCTTGTTTCATTTTCTCAGGGTCCTGGGCTTGGTCCCTGTCTTCGCACCGCGGCAACCGCAGCACGTGCACTTGCGCTAACCCTCGAAAAACCCATTATGGGCGTGAATCATTGTGTCGCACATCTGGAGATCGGTCGGGGTACGGTGAGAGGATGTACAGACCCGGTGTTGTTGTATGTCTCTGGTGCAAATACACAAGTCATCGCGTTTGCAGAAGGTAAATACCGTGTTTTTGGAGAAACACTCGATATTGGTATCGGTAATTGTCTGGATAAGTTCGGCAGAGCTATTGGCCTGGAGTTTCCTTGTGGACCAAAAATTGAGGAGTTGGCAAAAAAAGGTTCACGCTACCTGCCGCTTCCGTATTCGATTAAAGGAATGGATATCGCGTTTTCTGGTTTGCTGACCGCTGCGGAGAACTACGTTTCAAAAGGACAATCATTGGAGGACGTCTGCTATTCGATGCAGGAGACAACCTTTGCGATGCTTACTGAGGTAACGGAGCGGGCGATGGCACATACAGAAAAACAAGAAGTGCTGCTTGGTGGTGGGGTAGCTTCTAACAAACGTCTTCGAGAAATGGTAGAGATGATGGCCAGAGACCGTGGCGCAACATTTTTTGTTCCCTCAAGAGACGTGTGTGTCGATAACGGTGCGATGATCGCATGGCTCGGATTCCTGATGTACGACAGTGGTCTGCGGATGAGCATTGGCGAAAGCATCATTAACCAGCGGTACCGAACCGATATGGTGGAGGTCAGCTGGCGTGGCTAAAAAAATCCTCTACCGTGGCGCTGAAGCAGAGATCTGCTTGTCGAAGTACATGGGAAAAACCGTCGTTCAGAAACGGCGCGTTAAAAAGGCTTATAGGATTAAGGAAATCGATACTCTTCTTATCGCATCACGAACAAAAGAAGAAGCAAAACTGATAGCGGAATCACGGTCGTATGGTGTTTCGGTTCCCCTCCTATATGATATTAATCTTGCCAAGGGCATCATCACCATGGAATATCTCGCAGGGAAACGCGTGAAAGATATCCTGAATTCATTAGATGAATCAGAGCGAAAACAAATCTGTCGGAAGATAGGGGAGAGCATCGCACGACTTCACAATCATGAAATCATCCATGGTGATATCACCACATCGAACATGATTCTTTTTAATGATCGTATTTATTTCATTGATTTTGGGCTTGGCTGTAAAAACGGCGAGATGGAGGCCAAAGGAGTGGATTTACACGTACTTATGGAAGCGTTTGAGTCGACCCATTCAAAGTATTCGCATTGTTTTGAGTATGTGTTTGAAGGATATAAAAAACAATTTCGAGGAGATGCATCCGCAGTTATGAAAAAGATTGAGGATATTGTGCGGCGAGGCAGGTATCGATGAAAACACTGTATTTTATTACCAGTAACAAGGGAAAAGTAAGGGAGGCGACAGAGAAACTACGAACACTTGGGTTTTCAGTGGTGCAAAAGGATCTCGGCTATCCTGAGGTACAAGCGGATTGCCTTGAGGAAGTCGCACAACAGGGGATTGAACATGTCCGAGCGAAGTTTCACCAAACATTCATGCTTGAAGACGCAGGATTGTTTATTGATGCGTTTCAGGGGTTTCCTGGGGTGTACTCGAAGTACGTGTTTTTCACGATCGGGTTGCCCGGAATATTACGATTACTTGATGGGATAAAAAACAGAAAAGCAGTGTTTCGATCGGTGTACGCGTATAGCGAACCAGGTAAGAAACCAGTGATTGTCTTTGGTGAATGCACTGGTATAATTTCGACTGAACAGCGAGGAGAACATGGATTTGGTTACGACCCGATATTTATTCCAAACGGTGCAGAAAAAACCTTTGGAGAAATGACAATTGAAGAGAAAAACCAATATTCCCATCGGGCAAAAGCACTCGAAAAACTTATCACAGAGTTGAAAAACTCATACTGATTTTCATCTGCACGTCTTACGCTAACCTCCAGACCAAGCAGCATTCCCATTCGCAACTATAAAAAAAATTATCTCTGCCAATGATTTGCATATAATATAAGGCTGACCATGCGAGGTTTCTCCGATAATATTATATAAAGATTTCTGGTTTGGGGCTCAAAAGACAAAGTACCGCATTAAGGCATTGTTAGGAAATGTTGAATATGTCATGAAACATTGCCCCATTGTATATATGGCCCGAGTAGTGTAGCCTGGTAACATATGGGACTGTGGATCCTCTGTGCCGGGTTCAAATCCCGGTTCGGGCCCCTGCTATTCTTTATCATGGTAATGATTATCAGAAAAAATTTTTGTAAATTAATTGAATGTTAAAATCCCTACTGGGGCTCTATGATCTCGAATTACAAGTTCACCTACTCTGTGAATTGGTAAAAATAAGTGTTCAAATCCCTTTCCCTGCACTTTCAAACATGATGTTGTAAGGTATATTTTTATAGGAGAACATTCATAAGAATAATGGGAAGGAATTTGAAAAAAAAGATACTTGGCATGTTTATGTGTATGCTGTTGATGGTTACTGCTGTTCCCGCAGTCGAGTCTTTAGCAAATAATGCGATAATTTCAACGGTTCCAAACCTTCCTCTGACAAGCATGACCGGTAGGATTGAAAAGCAAAAGCACCTTCACTCAAACGGTCCAGATCCTGACGTTTATGGCTGTTCTGTTTCTCTTGATGGTGACACTGCCCTCAAGGGAGCACCTTATGATGATGACAACGGAGACCTATCTGGTTCTGTGTACGTGTACACCCGCACGGGCACCACCTGGACACAACAAGCCAAACTCCTCCCCTCAGACGGCGCAGCAAATGGTCTTTTTGGCGATTCTGTTTCTCTTTCGGGTGATACTGCCCTTATCCTTGGCTATGGTTCTGTGTATGTGTTCACTCGTACAGGTGCTATATGGACACAACAGCAAAAGCTTATCACCTCAGATGGAGGAGTTTTTGATGGTTCTATTTCTCTTGATGGTGACACCGCCCTCGTCCAAGGATATCAATGTGTGTACGTGTTCACCCGCACTGGCACCACCTGGGCACAACAAGCGAAACTCACCGCCTCAGAAATTGGGTATTCTGATTGGTTTGGCTACTCTGTTTCTCTTGATGGAGATACTGCTCTTGTCGGATCATGGTTTGTTTTTGGTATGGGTTATGTGTACGTGTTCACCCGCAATGGAACCATCTGGACACAACAGGCAAAGTTCACAGGCTCATACGTTGATGTTGACGCGTTTGGCAGTTCTGTTTCTCTTTCGGGTGATACTGCCCTCATCGGAGCAGAATGGGATAATGAAAAAGCAGAGGATGCTGGTGCTGCATACGTGTACACCCGCACGGGTACCACCTGGACAGAACAGGCGATACTCACTGCTCTAGACAACAGACCATGGGGTTATTTTGGTCGCCTTGTTTCTCTTGATGGTGACACCGCACTTATCGGAGATTCTTATGGTCATGCCTATGTGTTCACCCGAAACGGTACCACCTGGATACAACAAGCAAAGCTTACAACCTCAGACATCGGATCATCAAATAGTTTTGGCTGGTCTATTTCTCTTGATGGTGACACCGCTCTCATTGGAACAGTGTGGAGTAAACACATCATAGGCGGTCATGGGTTTGCGTACGTGTTCACCCGCACCGGAACCACCTGGAAACAGCAAGGCAAATTCACCTTATATAGAGCGAACAATGTAAGTAACCGGGTTCAACGTGAGGCGATGTTGCCAGTATCAATTAACACACCAGTCTATCAGCTCATTGAAAAATTATTCCAGCGATTCCCCAATGCATTCCCAATATTGAGGCAGTTGCTAGGATATTAGAACATCATCTCTTTTTTTCTTGATTTGCAATAAAAAATAAATATATGATATGCATTAGCATTACATGGGGAAAGAGAATATGAGAAAAGAAATAATTGGTATGCTAGTAATAATTCTGATGGTAGTAACTGCAGTACCAGCTTCAGCTTTATCAGAGAAAAAGAAAAAACAGTCAATGCAAATGAAACTTCTTTTATTGTAATGCATGGCTTTATGGTTGTAGATGCAGTCATAAAGTATGTATTACCATACAATGATTCTTCTTATCTTTGTTATTGTGAACCTGTTGAAAAAGTCACGGTCATTGGATTTGGCGTTTATGCTAATCAAAACGATTCTAATTGGAATGTACGTTTTTTTATGAAATCTTTTACCAATGAGCCTGTCCGAGTAATACCTAAATCACGATAAATATCGCTATCTATATCAGGAGACAACAGATACACATCTCTTAGGTGAAGAGATGAGTAAAACATATCGTTTTTATGACCCTGAACAAATATTACTTTTTCCCCCAAATATACGGGAATGGCTCCCTGAAGGACATCTCGCCTTCTTTATCGACACCCTCATCAGCCATGCAGACATCTCAGCAATAACAGACTACTACGAGCAGTCCGATCGCGGGAACCCACCATACGATCCACGGATGATGACAAAAATACTTACCTACGCCTACTGCATCGGAATGCCATCCTCACGAAAGATCAACAAAGCGTTGTACGAGGACGTCGCCTTCCGGGTTCTCGCTGCCGGGAACTTCCCTGATTTCAGAACAATCAGCGATTTTCGGAAAATCCATCTGAAATCATTAGAAGAATTGTTTGCTCACGTATTGAGCCTGTGTTCTGAGGCAGGCCTCGTGAAACTTGGTATCGTCGCGCTTGACGGGACAAAATTAAAAGCAAACGCGAGCATCGATCGGAACTACAACCATCGGAAACTTACGGAGAAAGAAGAACATCTGCAGAAGATCGCCCATGAACTCTTTGAAAAAGCAGAACAAACCGATACTGAAGAAGACCGCATCTACGGCAAAGACCGACGTGGTGATGAGCTCCCTGATGGGTTCCGAACCAAACAGGAGCAGTTGGAGCGGATCCGAAAAGCAAAAACCATCCTTGAACAAAGACAGCAGGAGAAGAAAAACAAGTACGATCGGAAAAAACAAGAACGAACTGAAACGGAAAAGAAGACGGGTAAACGACTTCGTGGTCGTAAACTAAAAAAGGTTGAACAGAACCCGCAGGATTCTGCAGTGGCGAACACAACTGACCCGGACAGTCGTGTGATGAAAACCCGGACTGGATACATTCAAGGATACAACGGGCAAATTGCAGTAGATACAAGCAGCCAGGTGATTGTCGCCGCTGATCTTGTTTCAGATCAGAACGACAAACAACAACTCCAGCCCATGATGCAAAAGATACAAGAAAACACTGGACGGCTCCCACAGCGTGCAACAATGGATGCCGGCTATGATAACGAGGAACAGATCAGACCATTCTGGGACAAAGTAGACCTGTATATCCCCACACAGAAAGACTGGAAACAACGCAAAGCCATGAAAGAAACACCGCCCCCCGAGAGGGAGAACCCCTATGAAACTACCGCTCAGGGAACGGATGAAACGAAAACTCCTGACGGAGAAAGGGAAAACCATCTACAAGAAACGCGGCAGCAGCGTAGAACCAGTGAACGGACAAATCAAAGACACCAGAGGATTTGATAGGCTGTCTCTCCGAGGACTGCAGAAAGGAAAAAGCGAATGGAAATTCATCTGTACCACCCATAACATCCTCAAACTTTGGAGACATACAACACCAATGCCATCGTACTAATGTAAGGGAATGTACCTCTCTGCAGAGTAGAATAAACCGATACCTAAGAGTATTATCTTCTACCCAACCGGAAATTGGCTGCGGGACAGCCAATCCAAATACTTGTCACATCAAAAAGTTCGATTTCTCAGACAAGCTC
>JAPKYG010000095.1 GCA_026394435.1 Methanobacteriota archaeon
CCCTATGATCGACCGTTGACATCGATGCATCAATTCAAGATGTGTCCCCAATGCAAAAGAGAATACACCGATCCTCTTAATAGGAGATATCATGCACAAACAATCGCTTGTAAAATGTGCGGTCCTAAATTACGTCTCCTCAGAAATGAAAAAGAAATTAGCGGTAAATCAGATATGGAAACGATTGGGAAAGCAATCGATCTCATCAAATCTGGGGAGGTAGTATCAATCAAAGGAGTGGGTGGGTTTCACACCTGTTCATTGTGTGATGACGAGAATGTGGGAAAAGTAAGAGAGCTGTTTCACCGCCCTAACAAACCATATGCTCTCATGGTCAAAGATGTAGAGATGGTTGAAAAGATTGCGTTCGTATCTGAAAAAGAAAAAGAGTTATTGCAAAGTCCTCAACGACCAATTGTTGTTCTAAAAAAGAAAAAAAAGGATTACTTCAAAACCACCTCGGAGTTAGATACCATTTGAGTGATGTTAACATATACAGCGATGCAATACCACCTATTTGATTATTGTAATGAGCCGCTCTTAATGACTTCGTGCAATATTCCAGGAGAACCTGTATCAATCGTTGAAAAAATAGGTACATATTTCTTGACCCATGAACGAAGAATTGTCAATAGATGTGACGACTCTGTTTTAAAGGTTATTCATGACACAACGTTTTTTCTCAGACGTTCACGGGGATATACACCTATTCCCATAATGTTACCGGTAGAGTGTCAAAATACTATTGCGGTAGGTGCTGAGTTAAATAACGTCATCTGTACAACAAAGAAAAATAAATGTTATCTCTCTCAGTACATCGGTGATACATCAAAATATGAAACATACAATTTTTTAAAAGATACTGTTACGAAGATTATCCATCTCACCCGGTTAAAACCACAGATTATTGCATGTGATCTTCATCCTCGCTATAATTCAACAATGTTTGCAAAGGAATTAGCTACCATGTATAACGCAAAATTAATTCAAATACAGCATCATAAAGCACATGTGGCGAGTGTCGCAGCTGAGCATAAAATAACAGAGTATGTGGGAATCGCGATGGATGGATTAGGGTACGGTGATGATGGCGGGTTGTGGGGCGGAGAAATATTCTCTGTACGAGAAGGAAATATATTTACACGAGTAGGGCATCTTGAAGAACAACCTCAGTTGGGTGGGGATTCTGCAACGATATATCCAAAGAAAATGCTCTTTGGGATTCTTTCCAAGATATTAAATGAAAAAGAACTTCTAAAAATTAGATTATTTAATGAAAAAGAAAGTAGGTTATATCTGCAGATTTTACATAATAATTTCAACGTACAACACACCACAAGTACTGGGAGGGTCCTTGATGCGGTATCTGCGTTGTTAAGTCTCTGTGAGAAGAGAACCTATGACGGAAGACCAGCGATGATTCTGGAAAGCTTGGCGACAACGCCTTTAGAATTTGAACCGGTTTTTTCTCAAGAACAGGGAAAAAAAATTCTGATGACAACCCCGCTATTTGATTTTCTTCTTAGGAATAAAGGAGATGAAGGAAAACTCGCAGCAACTGCTCAGATGTATATCGCTAAAGGGCTTTTAGAGATAGCAAAAAAAGCATTGAAAAAGAAAGATATGCCTATCGTTTTTTCAGGGGGCGTTGCATATAACAGAATGATTTCTGGATTTATGCTTCAACATGGTGTTCTTGTCAATAGAGAACTACCCGCGGGAGATGGTGGTATCTGCTATGGTCAAGCATATTTAGCTAATATGAATAAAAATATGTAACTATCCAGATTTTTCATGGTTATTCTTCGTCTTTTACTCTTATTCAAGTTTTGTTGCTTTAGAAGGATGTTTTTGTTACGACCAGCTGCCCGTGTTGTACGCCTTTAAGTGCTTTGACATTTTCTGCAAATTTTTTCACACGACTCGATTGGCCACGTATCACAACTATTTCAAGGCATGTACGATCGTCTACATGAATGTGGGTCGTGAAGATGATTTTCTCGTGATGATGATGTTGGAGGTGAAGCAATTTATCTGTGACGTTTCCAATATCATGATCATAGATGATAGTCAGAGTCCCGATGACCTCACTTTCCTCTTCTTTAATCCCTGATTCGATAATCTCTTTTCTTACCAGATCTCTAATGGCTTCAGAACGATTTGTATAGCCCCTTTTTTTTATTAATATATCAAATTTGTTTAGTAACTCGGGTTCAAAAGATACTCCTACTCTTTCTACAGGCATGGTAGCACGTCTATAGGAAAATCGTGGTACTATTATAAGAAAGCTGCTACGAATAATTATTTTACCGTTCAGATTCGATGGAGATTCCAAATCTTCTTATTGCTACCATAGTAACACGTTTGCCTGAGGAGTGTAGCACGAATTAATTATTATTGTTACCATAATTCTTTTATACCATTGATTGTATTAAGGGCACGAAAAAATATAAGTTGCTACGGAGACATGAGACATGTGGCTTATTACAACACTCATTGCCGCAATTGGTGCAACAATTCTCTGGTATGGTGCACCTAGAATATATAAGCTTGATTTGCTCAGTTTGTTGCTCTGGGGTGCATCATTCATGATACTGGTTGATCACCTTTTAGGCTATGAAGGTGAATCATTCGTTGAAATGGAAACAGGTGGCCTCATCACTAATGGCATCGTACTTGGAATCGTTATGTTAATACCTGTGTTCATTATATGGATAACCGTTCTTATCATCAAAAAACCAAAACAAAATGTAGAAAGGAGGTAAAAAAATGGCGTGTTTTTTAGTACCGATGGCGACAGGAATGATAACGACTGTGTTTAGAAAAAAAATTCCAGCAGCACTTAAAATAGGCTGGTTGAATATCATGCTGTGGGGTGGAGTTGCAATGCTTACAATCGAGCACATAGCACATGGAGAAGTGGTGTTTTATCCACCATTCCTGACTGCAATGCAGAACCCTGCCGATATCCCAGTCATGTTACAGGAATTGGCAACAGTAGGCGGAACAATGACAATTGCCATTGTGCTTATATGGATCATCCTGGTAGCAATCACTTCAAAAGTGCCACGTGTGTCAAAGCAGGTTGAATAAAACAGTTTATTTTCAACCTTCTCTTCTTATTTTTTATAACTTTTTATTATGTTACAGTAAATTCAACAGGGTCTATTTTCTTTCATAAAGCTCCCACGAACAACTCGGAGTAAATTCGGATAGTCGTTTTTTGTTTTTCTCCTAAACAAATCCCTGTAAATAGGTATTAATAGCCGATAATAAATCCCTAGTAGCTTGCGGGTACTATCTATATCAATAGGATATGGAGGTTTCTACTCCTTATCTCACCACAAAAAGAAGCGAAAATCATGGAAAACAATGATCCTAAACCAAGCATATTGCGGAGGATTTCAACAAAGATTATAGGTCGCCCGCGCAATATCAACGACCCTTCAATTTTTCATAAATTAGCATTAATAGCATTACTATCATGGATAGGACTTGGAGCAGACGGTCTTTCATCTTCCTCCTACGGTCCTGAGGAAGCATTCAAAGCAATCGCAGGACATACCTATCTAGCCATCTTTTTAGCGGTTGCAACAGCGCTCACAGTTTTTATCATATCGTATACCTACTCGAAAATCATTGAACAGTTCCCTCATGGTGGTGGAGGGTACATCGTTGCCACCCATACACTCGGCAAAAGTGCAGGGGTTGTCTCCGGGTCTGCCTTACTTATCGATTATGTCCTCACTATCACAGTTTCCATTGCCGCCTGTGGAGACGCTATCTTTAGTTTTTTACCTTTAGAATTTCATCAGTACAGTCTTCTATTCAAAGTCTCTTTAATTTTCATCTTGATCATTCTAAACCTTCGAGGGATTAAGGAGTCGGTGACTATCCTTGCTCCTATCTTTCTCCTATTTATCATCACTCATATCATCCTGTTAGGATACGGTATTTTCAGTCAAGCATCTGTGGTTGGTACACACGTCAATCAATTTTCAACAGGATTGGGAGGTGATCTGCAGGCAATAGGGCTCCTTGGCATCCTTGCGATTTTCCTCCGCGCCTTCTCATTAGGAGGTGGAACATATACCGGAATTGAAGCTGTCTCCAATGGTCTCCCGGTCATGAGAGAACCCAAAGTAAAGACCGGTAAACGAACTATGATGTATATGGCAATTTCCCTTGCTCTAGTGGCAGGGGTGCTTTTTATTTGCTATTTTCTTCTCGATATTCAAGCTGTGCAAGGTCAGACGTTAAACGCTGTCCTTGCAACAAGACTCTTTGGCGGGTGGCCAGCAGGAATTTGGATCGCGGCAATTATTATCTTTTCTGAGGGTTTACTCCTTTTTGTTGCAGCTCAGACCGGTTTCATTGACGGACCGCGAGTGATGGCCAACATGGCCGTCGACTCATGGTTTCCAAAGAAATTCGCCGCGTTATCAGAACGGCTCACTATGCGAAACGGTGTTTTGGTCATGGGAATTGCCGCTCTTTTTTTAATGATCGGTACCAATGGTTCCATCTCCGCGCTCGTGGTGATGTACGCGATTAATGTGTTCCTCACGTTCTCACTCTCACAATTAGGTATGGCAAAATTTTCGATAAAAATCAGAAAAAAGAAAGAACATTGGATACGATACCTTCTCATCTTCGTTATCGGGTTTATTCTCTGTTTTACTATCCTGATTGTTACCATCTACGAAAAACTTTGGCAAGGTGGCTGGTTTACCCTAGTAATCACTTTGGCTGTAGTTATTATTTGTTATTTGATTCATAACCATTATAAAAAAATCAAAAAAGCAATGCGGAAATTCGATGAGGTACTGCTGCTATCAAGCATCCATCTTGTTGGGCATCCAAATACAAAACCGGTGAATCCAAAACACATGACCGCCGTGATTCTGGTGACAGGGTATAATGGCTATGGGGTGAACACGTTTTTATCATTGATCCGAAGTTTTCCCGGGTTGTATAAGAATATTATTTTTGTCTCAATTTCGGAAATCGACTCAGGATCCTTCAAAGGTATCGAGGAAGTGGAGGCACTGAAAACATCAGTGCAAAACTCATTACTCAAGTACGTCATTCTTGCGCAGAGACTCGGGTTCTCTGCTGATTATCGAATGGACATTGGGACAGATGTGGTGGAAACCGCGAGCCATCTCTGTGAATCCATTGCAGAAGAGTTCCCCAAAGTCATGTTTTTCACCGCCAAACTCGTGTTCCGCCATGAAACGATTTTCCATAAATTGCTACACAACGAAACCGCATTTTCAGTCCAGCGTCGATTGCAGTGGAAAGGTCTGCCTGTAGTTATTTTGCCTGTGCGCATTGACATATAAAAAAAGTTTATAGAAAAAAACCGCGATTATTTTTAAAAGAACAAAACCTTTTTAATCACCTACACGATATGAACTATCACAATACAAAAAGGAGGAGATGTGGCAATGCCGGCAAAAAAGACAAAGAAAACAATAAAGAAAACAACCGTTAAAAAGAAGAAGAAATAAGTTTCTTTAGAGATATTATTTTTTTATTATAACGATCAATCACTGTTTCTTCTTCAATAATTTTTTCTTTTTAACATCTCATCTTTTTCAATTTGCTAGACACAGTCATGCCGCCGATCACAAATAAAATTTTTAGACTCAATAAAATATGATGACGAAAAAATCCAAGATAAGATAAGGACTACAACCTTCTCGCACTATAATGATATTTCCCGCAGCAACATTGTCTCCAGCAGGATCAAATGTTAAGCAACATCGGGTGTCTGCTTTACCGGTACTTTGGTTGATGATTTACATTATAACTAAAAAGCGTTGTACTGAACCATTTTACAGAACAGTTAATGGTATCGAGATATCTCTTAGTGATTGAATATTAACCGTCAATCAATCCTATCGAAAATAGAACATAGAAACATATTAAGAACTCTTTATAACTAATGAAAAAATTATTCAATTATCTATCTATACTCACGACAACAGATTATTAAAAACAGAAGATTAAGCATTATGAAAAAAATTCTTTTTATTTGTATAGGAAATACATGCCGAAGCCAAATGGCGAAAGGGTTTTTCAACACGCTATCTCCAAAAAATTCCGCTGATAGTGCTGGTATGCGACCAGAAGACCATGTTGAGCCTTCTGCAATTAAGGTTATGAAAGAAGTTGGCATTGATATCAGCCGCTACAAACCGAAGAAATTGACGTTCGCGATGAATAACGTGTTCGACATTTTGGTGACAATGGGTTGTGTTGATGGCTGTCCTCTCACGCCTCGGGAAAAAACTATTGCGTGGAAGATTGAAGATCCAAAAGGAAAATCTCTTGACAAATATCGAGGGGTTCGAGATACGATTCGAAACCATGTTGAAAAACTGATTGTAGAGGTCACAGAATGAAAAAATAAAAAAAAGAGAAGCAGAACAACAATCCCTCAATATAGATTAAATCATATTTTACTTTTTTTTTTTTAAAATCTTGAACGAAGAGACATTTTAAATACGACCATGTTTTTATCGATTTATGAAAGTAAGCGAAGCCATACATCTCTATATTACAGTAAGTCGTTGGGAATTCCTACCCGCTGTGTTTATCGGTATTTTTATTGGAATTCTGATTGGTGCTAATTCAGTAGGTTCAATTCTAGCGGCAAGTTCTTTCCCTTTTCTACTTGAAGGCATTTTCATATTCATCTTATTATTTAACGTTGGGTTCATGGTGAATTGTTGGGCGGATTGGAAGGTTGATGAACTCTATAAGACTCGATTATACCACGCTGTCAAAAAAATAGGCCGTCGTTCACTCGGAGTCATCATCATAATACATATTCTTCTAGCATTTATATTAGCGTTACAATTAAGTATTATCTTACACAGAATCGAAATTAGCATCCTTGTCTGGATTGGCACGTTTCTTGGTGTGGGATACTCCATTGAACCTATTCGTTTTAAGAAGCGAGGAATTCTTCATTCAATAGTAGCGCTTCCAATTTTTTTTATCCCTGGAGTCTATTCCTATTTCCTTGTTTCATCGTTGTCTATTACTGATCCGTATACTATTTTTTTCCTTCTTGCAGCAACTGGGATAACCATAGGTCATTATGCATTAATACTCGTTAGTCAAGCTGAGGATCAACCAGCAGATAAAAAAATGGGTTTATTGACTCCTGCGGTGAAATGGGGACTCTTCAAAACAATTAGGCTATCATTTCTGTTAAATGTAATCGGTTCAATTCTGACAATACTCGCTCTCATAGGTTTATTTTTATTGATAAATATATGGTTGTTCATTCTCGTTCCTTTGGTGGCTCTAGGAAGGTATTTCTCTTTCAAAGAAGTCTATGCGCTGGTGAAACTATCAAAATCGATATCCTCTGAAACCTTTTTTCTTCAAGAACTTCGGCAGAAGATGCCTGAATACCCTTTATGGCATGCCTATGGTCTCTCAGGAATTACCATCAGCGGTTTATGTATACTATTGGTGAAAACCTTCGGTCTGGTTCAACCGGTTTTGAAGATTTAAACGAATGGGAACTTCTACAGTGCTATCACTAGAGATACAAAAAGGGAAAACGCTTCTTTATAATCGAAGAAGATCCTTACAATAAATATAGACAAACCGTTTTACTAATTTCCATTGATATTCATTGAGTCTACCCTGATTATTCAATAGAGTAAGAACCATGTCAACAATTTGTGTATCTCTGGATAAAAGTCTGACATATTTTTCGCCACTATTCCTTTCCAATAATCCTTTCAGGATACATAAACAGAGTTTGATTTCTTTCCCGAAATCATTTTTCCAAAGCCTTTGGTATTTCGATAAGAAGAATGCGCTGGTGTCATCTGCTTCTAGCGCTTCTGTGCAAACCTCCGCTGCTATCTTACCTGAGGACATAGCATAATCGATGCCATCGCCAGTAAGGGGATTCATGAGTCCTGCTGCATCGCCACAGAGAACAACGCGATCAGCAAAGGTTTTTTTTAAAGGATTTAGGGGGAGGATTCCTCCCTGAATCTTTCCTAGGTTTATTGTTGGAGGGATAATTTTACTTTCCTTTAGAAGACGAATATAATTTTCATAAAATTCTTTTAAATTCGGCCTATTTGTTGTTTGGGACGCTGATAGTTTGATTTCGCCGATACCGATATTTACACTGTCTTTTTTTGGAAATACCCATCCATAGCCAATTATTCCCATGAATCTTAAGTGGAAGTGAAAAATTCTTTTTTCAGTAAAATAGTCATCGAGCAGACTACTTGCTAGAGGGTATTCTTGAAAGAGGCATCTACCTATATGTTGGTAGTGATGACCTAATCCAGATTTTTTAGCTATCGTACTCCAGATTCCATCAGCGCCTATAACCAGTTTGGATTCAACATATTCTCCTTTATTCAATTTGATTTTTACTTTTTCCGGAAGTATACTAACATCTGTAGCAGTTTTTCCTTCCATAAAAGTGGTTCCTTTCTCAATTGCAAGTTGCAGGAGTCCATCATCAAAATTCTTTCTGAGAACAAATGCTGCGATAGGTTCATCTTTATGTAATTGGACCTGATATTTGAGAGATGACGAATGGATGCTACCACCAAAGGAATACGAAGCAATCAAATCTTTTGAAATGTAGTTAAATCGTTTGAGAGTCCTGACTGATAACCCACCGCCACATGGTTTATCTCTCGGGAATGAGCTTTTGTCGATAAGAAGAACTTTTTCTCCTTTTTCAGCGAGGAATTTTGCTGCAGTTGCACCAGCCGGACCCGCACCAACTACGACAACATCGTAACTCATGATTCAACCAAACCTCTCCATCATAGCGCATTTTCCATTATTTCCATCTTCCCTTAAAATATGGGTTCACATAGCTTAGGTTAATTTAAACGTTTTCCAATAGATAAAAATATCCTTCATTGATCCAAAGGTAAACAACCATAAAAATTATTTTTTATTAGTAAATTCATATCAATTTCTCCTATAATACAAATATAATAAGAATAGAAAAAGTAGCAAGAATAAATCCTACCTACTCATCGCTCTCTTGAACATCGGCACGGCAATTAACAGAAGCACGATACCAAATCCAACCAGGATTAATATCTCCGTTCCTACTGCAGGAATGTCCGCACCAAGCACCATCACCTTTCGCAATGCGGCTGTGGCAGAGGTCAAAGGGAGGAAATGGGCGATCCCCTGCATGTACCATGGCATCTGCTGGAGCGGGAAGAACACGCCGGAAAGAAACATCATCGGGAACATTAAGGTCATCATCACCATCGTAGCAGTTTCTTCATTCTCAGTGAATGAGGTGATGAGAATACCAAGACCGACGAAACTAAAGACCGTTAACAAGATAAGAAATATCACGAGCAGGATGCTTCCTTCGATGACAACCCCGAAGAGAAGCACAGCAAGCAGAAGGATGATGAAACCTTGAATCATACCTCGGACCGTCTGAGCCATGACCTTCCCAAGGATGATCGACAGTCGATTTATCGGTGCTGCAAGCATACCATCGAGGGTTCCCATGTCTTTCTCATAGGAAATCGCATGGGGAAGCCCGGTCATGAGCGCCATCATGACGACCATCGCAATGATACCAGGTGCCACAAACTGGAAGTAGTTAGTTGATGCTCTAGGAATGATTCCTTTAAACTGGACGCTATATGGTTTTACTATACTAGTTGCCTCGGCTGAAGAAACATGATAGGTGATGTTGAGTTTTTGGATCGCCATTTGTTCGCCCATCGCCTCGATTGTTTTTGTCAGAACACTTTGAATCGTCGCGGACATTTGCGGATTAGATTGATCGATGACGATGATGATATTGCCCTGTTTTCCAGAATTAATATCCGATGAAAAATTCTCTGGTATGATGATTCCACCATTGATTTCGCTTTTTTGAAGCATGCTCTTTATTTCATTGAAATCTTTTGCGATATGAAGATCCATCATTTTTGTCGCATTATTCACAGAATAAAGTTGAGTCACAAAGGTATTGCCCGTTACCCCTGCATCCTGATTTGCAAGCGCGATCGGCGTATCGCTGATGGAATTTCCTGATGGAAAAATAAAACCTACCATAACCATCATGAAGAGTGGCATCGCAACAAGCATAACCAATCGTAGTTTACTTCTACTGAACTCAAGTAGATCTTTCCAGCAAATCCAAAAACTATGACGTAATACATTTTTTACGCTCATACATTCACCTACCGTATTCTCCTTTTTATTCGTCGACGCGGTCCATGTTGAGGTCCTGAGCTTACCGGATGGTCTAAGACTTTTTCCCGCGCCTCATGACCAGTGAGATGAAGAAAAACATCTTCCAAGGTCGGCTCAAGACTTTTTACCATTCTAACTTTTGCACCATTTCTCCGTAAGCTATCAACGATGCTATCAAAAGCATCATTTCCATTCGCACGGACCAGAAGATGCGTTGGATCCTCCTGAACAAGCGATTTTATTGAATTTAATGAGTGTAACGAGGACATCATCTGTGATTCGAGATTCGATATCTCAATTTCAAAGGCAGATCCGTCTGTCCCAGAAACAAGTTTTTTTAGATTTGAAGGTGTGTCAAGAGCAACAATTTTTCCATGATTAATGATAGCTAACCTTTTGCACAATACATCTGCTTCAAACATGATATGCGTTGTAAGAATAATCGTTGTTCCATTTTCGGTATTGATTCTTCGGATAAGCTCTCGTATTTCTGCAGTTGATTGTGGATCCAAACCTAGAGTAGGTTCATCGAGGAAAAGAATCTCAGGTTGGTTCACAAGCGCACGAATAACATTTATCCGTTGTTTCATCCCGGTAGAAAAAGTGTCAATTTTATGGTCCGCCCATTTTTCCATCCGTACAAAACTCAATAATTCATCAATCCGTTTGTTGAGTATATTGTTTGGGATGTTATACAGCTTCCCGAACAGTTTAAGGTTTTCTCGTGCGGTGAGCTG
>JAPKYG010000152.1 GCA_026394435.1 Methanobacteriota archaeon
GGAGTTCTCGTATTTCTGAAAAATTGTTTTTTAAATCCTCAGAAATCATGTCGATATCCAGTCCTTTTGGAGCTGTTTCCAGCAATATTCTTGTCGAATCTTTTAAAACGCTCCATGCCCAGAATAAGATGACAATGGAAATGCCAATGCTAACAAAAGGATCGATAAATGTCCACCCTGTGTACATAATAACGAGTGCAGCAATAACGATTCCGATTGATGATATTACATCAGCAAACATATGATAAAAAACACTTCTGATATTCAAATTTTCTTTTTGTGTGCCTCTAAGGATCATGATACTTGCGATATTGACTGCAAGACCTACGAACGCGATCAAGAGCATCTCTAAACCAAGGATTTCGATAGGATGCAGTATTCGAAGAACTGCTTCATAGACGATGAGTCCGACAACAACAATAAGGAACAATCCATTGACAAACGCGGCCAGTACTTCTGCGCGATATAATCCAAATGTTCGATGGTGACAAGGAGGTTTCCTTGCAATAATAATCGCAACAAGTCCAATTATGAGTGCAAACGCATGGGTGAACATATGGCCGGCATCGCTGAGTAACGCCATGCTGTTGGTGAGGTACCCTCCCATAAGCTCAACGATCATGGTTATAACGGTGATGGAGAGCGATAAAATGAGTTTCTTTTGTTCAACATAACGGTATTCAAATAAGTGTTCAGAAAATGAATTTTTCGTTGTTTGTTTCGTCATGTCACCGGTCGTCTCTCATCTGATGAAATTTTTTTTATGGTTTTTTTCCTTTTACCTTAATGCTAACAACTCTTGTTCCTATTTCTTTTAATTTCTCCGGGGTTATCTTTGTTTTTTTAATAAGAGCCTGTGCTTCTGAGTCATTCAACATTAATTCAACAGGAAATGATGTTTCGTCCACTACTTTAACTTCTTGAAATCCAGCCTGTTTTACAGCCTGTAAGTACTTTTGTTTAAGGATCGCGCCAGAAATACAACCAACATATCCAGCAACCGAATTTTTTATAAACTGGGGTAGTTCTTGTAACAACACAATATCAGATACCATTAAGCGTCCCCCTGGTTTGAGTACCCGAAACGCTTCGGTAAACACCCTTTTTTTATCTGTTGAGAGATTAATGACACAGTTGGAAATAACAATATCAACCGTATTATCCGCAACTGGAAGATTTTCGATTTCGCCTAGTCTGAAGAGCAGTCGGGTTTCCACAGCCAAGCCCTAGATTTGCTCCATCCGGAACTGCATTTATTTCTTGTTCAGTGTACCCAATATTTTTACTGATCTCTTCTGCCTGAGTACCACCGCAACAAGAGCTCACTGGTGCACAGCCACATCGATTCTTTTTTGCTATTTCCGCGTATCCTTCTCGAACGATTTTTTTAATTTCTTTCTCTTTCATGCTATTCACCGAATAAATCCTCTTCTTTATAAAACCGATAGGTTGACCTATTGAACAAAGGAATATTATTGAGAGAACAAAAAGTAACCGAACCATAAGAACATGTTAGTTTTTCTCAAGATGTTAATGGATGGTTATTATTTACTCTTTTGCCTAAAGATCAGGGTAAAACATGTCGATTTTGCTAGAAATTTTCTCCGTTTTCGATCATCTCTGTTTAAGATTCTTCTTTTCGGAGTTCCTAGATGATATTGGGTTCATCTCTCCTTCTGCCATCCCCACAATGGCTCCTTAATTGATATGATTATACAAAGGAGTATGATAAACTAGCCAGTATCAGCAAATGTCTGGTGTGCTTCCATCCGATACCCAAGGTATTCAGATTATTTTTACTATAAAAGGTTACCGCCAAAGAGATTTAGTACCATCATTTTCAATACATATACAACGTCCCTGCGATGATGTATTGAAAGGTTGATCATGTGAAAAAAAAGGATGATACACCAAACATTTTTCATTACCATGACCTTGTCATTGAGACACACCCAGAGGTCTACGACCCTGCAGAGGATTCCTTTCTTCTCCTTGAAACACTGCATATCGATTCTAATGATACCGTATTGGAATTGGGTACCGGCTGTGGCCTAATCGCGCTTGACTGCGCTCGCAAGGGATCACCTACAGTCTGTACTGATATCAATCCATTTGCCGTTCAACTTACTCGCCGTAATATTGAACGAAACCAGCATCTCCTCAAAGGATCCGTAGAAATAAGACAAGGAAATCTCTTCTCCGTTCTTCATGAAAAAGAACTCTTCGATGTTATCATCTTTAACCCGCCGTACCTACCCACTAAAAAACAAGAAAAAGTTGGGGGATGGTTTGATATTGCAACAGATGGAGGACGAGACGGTTTGAGTGTCACAAAGCGATTCATTCAAGATCTTAAAAAACATCTTATGAACAATGGCCGTGCGTATTTTATTTTTAGTTCTTTGTCTAATCGATTAACGCTGGAACATTATCTGAAAAATGAAAGGTTCTCCTCTTGGATCTTTGCTCGTCGCATGTTTGATGGCGAAGAACTTGACGTATATTGTGTTACTCCGGCAGATTAAAATCAAATATAACACTTACGTTATCAAAACGAAGCGTGCAATTAATGGCCGAAGAGTACTACCTATGGGGTGGTGAATTCACTGTGTGTTCACCAAACGGATGTGTCGCTGTTGTGTTACTCAACATTCAGTACACTCCGCCAGAGAGTGTCGCAATCTACGGTCGATTAAAAACTGAGAACATAGGGATAGAAAAAATTGTTGCGAATACGATCTCAAATCCGCATATTCGTTTTCTGGTCGTCTGCGGAGATGATATTAGAGGACATCGTTCAGGGTCATCACTGCTGGCATTACATAAAAATGGCATAGACAGCAACCATCGAATCATTGATGCACCTGGTGCGATTCCGTACATTGAAAATCTGAAAGAAGGTGCGATCAAACGATTTCAGGGTCAACTGGACGTTTTTGATTTACTCGGAGAAAAAGAAAAAGAAAAAATCGACAAAATCATCGCTAATTGCACAAGGGAATCACCACCGTCGTTTGGAGAACCATATATTGCGATACGAATCAAACCAGAAACAACTGTCAGTCTTACGGATAAACGTGCGTTACATTCAAAAATTGTTATAAATTATATGGGAAAAGTTGAAAAGAGAGGCAAATAAATGTTTTCATTTACGAAAGAACAAAAAGTGTTTGAAATCCAAGGAATCCACATTGGGGGACAACCAGGAATGTACCCAACTGTTCTTTTTGGTGGTGTGTTCTTTAAAGGAGAACCTGATTTTGATGATGCAAAAAAACATCTTCAAATAATACTCGAACTCAGTAAACAAACCGGTACTCCAACCATCCCTGATTTCTTCATTCGGAAAGTCGAGTATATCCAACCTATCATTTCATTTATTGAAAAAGTACTTCCAAGGAAATATCCGTTTTCCATTGACATCATTGAACCATCTATTAAGGTAGAAACATTAGAACGCCTCGCAGAGAAAAAACTACTTTCACGGACAATCTATAATTCCATCCATATCGGTATCACAAAAGAAGAAATCGAAGCGTTACAGAACAATACTCCTGAGATGGTAATCGTCGTCGCGTTTAACCCAAAAAATAAATCACCAGACGGTAAAATTGAGGTGTTGGAAAACGGAGCGCATCTAACAGAGTGCGGTCTTCTTGAAATCGCTCATAAACTTGGTATTGAGAAAATTCTTGTGGACACAGCTGCACTTGCTCCTGGTGAGAACAGTGGTGCCGCGATCGCTGCTATCCCTGTGATTAAGGAGGAATACGGTCTTCCGACGGGTTGTGCGATTCATAATGTCGTTGAGAAATCACG
>JAPKYG010000081.1 GCA_026394435.1 Methanobacteriota archaeon
AACATCTCAGAACTTCCACCACAGATATCACGTCCTGGTCATCCAGAGGATGTTGTCAATGTTGCAGACGTGAGAGGTGTACCTGTTGATTCTGGGTTTGTCGGATCGTGTACCAACGGTCGCCTCGAGGATATGCGGGCGGTTGCTGCCATTCTGAAAGACAAAACAATAGCACCAGGAAGAATCCTGAAGATCGTTCCTGCTACTGACACAATATGGAACACCTGTCTGAAGGAAGGGCTGGTGAAGATTTTCAAAGACGCGGGAGCATTGGTTGGTTCCGCGGGTTGTGCTGGGTGTGCCGCTGGACAAATCGGCCAAACCGGAAAAGGGGAGGTTACGATTTCTTCTGGGAACCGGAACTTCGTCGGGAAACAAGGAAAAGGGGACATTTTCCTGGCATCACCAGAAACCGTCGCTGCATCATTACTCGCTGGGTACATCACGACTGTTGACGCGATTCCGAAGAAACCAGCACCAGTGAAGGTTGAAAAGATTCTTACAAAAAGTGAGACACTTCAGAAGAAAGAGCTGGTTGCTCCGCCACTCACCGTTGAAGGCAGGGTGTGGGTCATCCAAAAAGACAACATTGACACCGATATGATCTACCATAACCGCCATCTTGCAATCACTACTATATCAGAGATGGGGCAGTATACATTTGGGAACCTGAAAGGATATGAACAATTTGCTAAAGAAGCAAAGAAATGCGATATCGTCGTGGTCGGAAAGAATTTTGGTTGTGGCAGTTCTCGGCAGCAGGCAGTCGACTGTTTCAAAGCACTAGGAATTAGTGTGATAGTCGCAGAATCATTTGGCGCAATCTATGAGAGAAATGCGATCAATAGTGGGATGCCGATTCTTGTTGCAGATGGTATTACGAAAAAGATCCATGAGAAAGATATCGTTTCTATTGATTTTACTACCGGTATGATTAAGGATAAGACACAGGGAAAAACATATCAAGTAAAACCATTTTCTGAAGCGCAAAAAGAAATCTATCTCCGTGGAGGTTTGTTAGGAAGGTGAGATGGTATGGGAATGACCTTTGCAGAAAAAATCCTTGCAAAATATGGTGGTGAGAAAAAAGTCGTACCCGGGCAGATCCTGACGGTAAAACCTGATCATCTGCTCATGCATGATAATGCTGCACCAATTGTCTCAAAGATACAACCAGAATTAAAAGAATACGGTATCTTCAGCAAAGACCTTCCCGTTATTGTCCTTGATCATGTTATCCCAGCAGCAGCTGAAAAAAATGCAGTGCAACATAAACAGATCCGTGAGTTTGTCAAGAAATATAAGATAAAACATTTTTTTGACGTCGGGTATGGTGTCTGTCATCAGATAATCGTTGAGAAAGGTCTTGCGTTACCAGGAACAGTTGTACTAGGGAGCGATTCCCATACGTGTTCGTATGGCGCGATTGGTGCGTTTTCCTCAGGAATTGATCGAACCGAGGCAGCCGCATTATTACTCACGGGGGAGACATGGCTGAAGGTTCCGCAGAGCATCAAAATAACATTGAAAGGTCAGTTACAGCGTATGGTCACTGCGAAGGATGTGATACTCTTCATTATTGGAGATGTTTCAGCGTCTGGTGCTGATTATTGTTCCGTGGAGTTCCATGGGAACGTTCATCGATTCTCTGTTGAAGAGCGATTTACCATTGCAAACATGGGTGTAGAGATGGGAGCAAAAAACGCGGTATTCCCCGTTGATGATGTGACCATAAGCTACCTCCGCTCTATCGGTATTTCAAAATCAAAGTATGCATCCATCAACCCTGATACTGATGCAACCTATGATCGAGAACTAACGTATAATCTTACGATGATTGGACCGGTTATTGCGGTGCCGCACAGTGTTGATAAAGTCAAGCCGATAAAGGAAGTTGAAGGTATCGAAATCCAGCAGTGTCTACTGGGAACATGTACGAACGGGAGGTTATCTGATTTTCAGATTGCCGCGAAAATTTTGAAAGGAAAGACGGTGCATCCGAATGTGCGGTTGTTGATTCTTCCTGCGTCTCGAAAAATATATCTTGATGCGTTGAAAGAAGGTCTTATTAAAACTTTTATTGAAGCAGGGGGCACGGTACTCCCACCAGGCTGTGGACCGTGTTTGGGCGCGCATCAGGGCGTGCTTGCACCTGGTGAACGATGTCTCAGCACATCGAACCGAAATTTTAAGGGGCGCATGGGATGTAACGAAGCAGAAATCTATCTGGCAAGCCCGGCAACCGTTGCCATGTCTGCTGTGCATGGGAGAATCACCGATCCTCGAAAGGAGGTACGAAAATGACGGTCTGGAAGTATGGAGAAAACATCAATACTGATATGCTCTTCCCAGGAAAATACACTTACACCTGCAGCACTGCTGAGGAAATCAAACCACATCTGCTTGAGGATTTGGATCCCCTGTTTGCGAAAAATGTGAAAGAAGGTGATCTTATTTTTGCTGGGAGGAACTTTGGTTGTGGGAGCTCTCGTGAACAACCAGTGCTTGGACTAAAAGCGGTTGGTATTGCTGCGGTTGTTGCGGGAAGCTTTGCTCGGATCTTCTACCGATCATCTATCAATCAGGGTCTGTTGCTTATCGAATGTCCTGAAGTAGTGAAAGCATATAAACAAGGAGATAGCGTCTGGCTTGATGTTGAGAGAGGTACGATTTCGATTGGTTCGAATACCTTCTCGTTCCCGAAGCTGCCAAAAGAAATCCTTGCGATCCGTGATTCAGGCGGGTTATTGCCGTACACAAGGGAGAAACTCAGACGGAAGAAAAAACGGTAAAATTATCTCTTTGTTTTAGAAAAAGGGAAGGGTAACGTGTTGATCTCCACGTTTACTCTTCATCGTAGATATCTAAAGTCTCGAAGAATTCCGGAGTAAAGTAATAGCCGAAGGATGTTTTTTCAATGAGTCCTTTTCGTATACATCTATCAAAAAGATCATCCTGCACGGTTACAACTTCTTGATACATAGTTTTTCCTTTGGTTTTAGGTTTTTTTGTTTTGTTTTTCATCTTCGTCATCTCTCTCATATCCTGCTATTGATATGCAATAGCATGATATCTGTTGCCAGTGAACATATATAAACGTGCCTCGTGAAAACGACAAAACGGAAAAATAAACTCCATCAAAAAAGAGGAAAATTAGGGAGTATCCGTTACCGTGAGTTCCTTTACCGGAGTCCCATCACCCCAGTCCCCCATAAACCGCTGCTCTGGCGTATTGCCAAGACAAAATTCATGGTTGGTACCATAGAACGCGTAATCAGTGAGCGCGTCAAAAAGCTTCCACGTCGAGTAGTAATCCATTGCATCGACCCAGGAGCTGTTAGGAATGCAGACCGGAGCATAATGATCTGCAACAAGAGCGGGCGATCCATACCGATCTGTTCTTTGAATAATAAAATCTTTTTGATCAAAAGGTATCTGGTCTGAGGTGGAGAAAATCAATTTGCCTGAGAAATTCCCCGCAATGGTGTCATTTTCTCCAACGACGACCAATAACAAGGTTGTTGCAGGGATATCATGGAAATTCTTCATCATGGTATCATTTCGTATGAATGGTTGCACAGGCATTACAGCCTTTGGACGAGGAAGCCCTTTTTCTTCAGCAAGCACAGCCATCTCTGCGGTGATACCACCACCAAGTGAATGACCAACGATGGCGAATTTATCGAGATCAGGTTGAACATGGTCGCCGTTCTGAAGGATGGTAATTGCTTTTTTTACAGCTTGGATCGCCTGTTGCGTCGCATATCGGGTACCAATGATGAAGCCAAGTTGGTACCGTGGATAGACTACAATGTTTCCGCGTTTGACCAGATGTTCTATCCATGCCTTATAGGCAATAGGAAAAAACGCACTCCATCCGTGGTTGAATACAATAAGGGGCGCGGATATTGGTGTTGGGTTGGTTGGCTCAAAAATCCAGAACTCACGACCACCCCAGCCACATCGCGTTTGTCGTACGCCGTCATGAGAATAATTTGAACCGCCCGGACCGGTTGGTGGTTGTTGCGGTGGTGTTGGTGGTTCTTGTAGAGTGTATCGTTGTTCATTACTCAAGATGCCTCTACACGATGGATCTATAACCAAGGTTGCAAGGAGGATGAACACAAGAAAATAAGCTATGCCGATTGGTGAAAGAATTTTTTCCATTCGTTTTCCTCGTTTTCCCATACTTTTCTATAGAAAAGGTTGAGAATATAAATCTATCTAAGAAAAAAAATTTTTCTGAAGGTTGGTATTAAGGTGTAGATGGGGGAGCCGGGAGGAAGTGGTGAGGAAAGATGGGAAAAATAGGGATCGCCCCCATCAACAAACCTTAAACTTATATTATTTTAATAAGTATATATATTTTGTTATAAAATTGTTATCCATTGAATAAACCTGCAAGTACCATTTTCCAGATCACATAATTGAAAAAAGAAAAGTAAGATAAGATATGAAGAATTGAACATGAAAAAATCTCTTTATGTTCCCTTCCTAGTTATTTTTTGTCCAGCATGTTGTAATATTTCTTCTGATTTAAATATATTCTTTGCTATCAGTTATGCGGGTGAATATGCAGAACAACAAAGCTACCTACTTAAAGACAAGAAAAAAAGAGCAAAAGGTACCTAGTTTTTTATTGTTTTATTTCTTGTAACTTCTTCCATTCCGTGACGTTCCGTGATATACCCAGGGTTCCAATGATCCTTCCCCCGAGGTCATATCGAGGTACTTTCGTCACCGAATACCAATGCTCAGCACCATCAGTATCCGTGATTTTTTCAATACAATTAATGATCGATTTCCCGGTCTGCAGTACCTGGTTATCATCATCAGACTCTTTCTGCGCCTGATCAGCAGGTAGGAAATCAAAATCAGTCTTACCGATCATCGCCTCTGGTCGAACGCTCAAATGCTCCGCCTTCGCTTTGTTAACGAGTACGAACTGGTTCTGCATATCTTTAAAATACACGGAATCAGGGATGTTATCCATAAGCGTCTGCAACAACTCAAGGTTTCCCGCAAGTTCCTCCTCCGCGTGTTTCCAGTCTGTCACATCCCGTGAAACACCCATCGTCCCAATAATATCTCCATCCTCGCTGTATCGCGGGATTTTGGTCACAGACACCCACCGCTCCGAACCATCATCACGACCCAGACACTCCAATTTATTGATAATCCCCTGCCCAGAACGTATAATCGCATTCTCATCATCCAGGATCCTTTGCGCCTGCCCCTGAGGAAGGAAATCGAAATCAGTCTTTCCTATCATTTCCGCCGGGGTAACATTCGAATGAGCTGACTTTGCCTTATTCACCAGAATAAAACGATTCTGATCATCCTTAAAATACACTGAATCAGGAATATTATCCATCAGTGTCTTAAACAACTCATGTTCTCGTGTACGTTTCTGCTCTGTCTCATTCCGCACGGTGATATCGCGAACAATTAAAACAAAATTATCAACCTCGTTATCCTTTTTTACCAGGAAAAATGAGCTGATCTCCACATCCAAAACCCTCCCCTGTCGATTCTTTACTTCAGTTGTGTAACTCGCCGCGATTTTCTCTGAAAGTAGTTGCTCAAACTGTTGGATCACCACCGGCAGTGATCTCGCAGTCAACAAATCCATGCTAAACAGGTTTTTATTCAACACAGATGATTTCATGACATCAAGGATCTCACACATCCTGGTATTAATATCAAGGATGTCACCGCGTGTATCCAGCACAAAGATACCATCGGTCGTATACTCAAACAGTCCATGGTACTTCTTCTCACTTTCCTTTAAGCGCTTCTCCTGATTTTTCCGTTCCGTGATATCCCAAAGTAAAACAAACATAACCAGTACACCATTCATCCGGAAAATCGAGATGTTGATGTCAACGGGGAATTGGGTACCGTCTTTACAGACTGTTTCCGATTCAAGAGTAAGACACCCGCGTGCCGCAAGCTCATCGCGACATTCCGCCCAATCAAGTTCTTTTGAGAGGATGTCTTGTAAGGTAAGCCGCAGGAGTTCATTCCAGTCGTACCCGAGGAACTCATATGATTTTTGGTTCGCCTCCTGGATTTGACCCTCAAAACTAGTGAGAAACGCAGCAGCGTTGACCCTTTCAAACAACGTGCTATATCGATCATCAAAAGTAGTGATTTTTGGTTTTTCTTTTACCAAATTTCCTTTAGTTTCTTGCATTACCCATCACGTTGTTTGCATCCCAATTTTCTGAGAAGATAATTCAGCAAACAAATACATTGTTTGTATTTAAATTTGTGTTTCATTTGACGACAATTCGAATAGCATACTGTTGCTGTGTTACCTCAAAATCAACATTAAAAAATTGTTTTATCAACCATATGTTGGTTTTCGTATGATTACTCAACTCTCTGATCAGACAGACAGATCCTTTCGGTGCAAGCACGAGGTACGGGATGAGTTGATCAATTGCATATCGATCAACGGTTGCACCACTGGTGATTTCCTGGATGAGTTGGTATGCAGCGCTCTCCCCGACAGCTTCAGCAGATATGTTTTTTTCCCCAAGAATCGTGGACCCAAGAATCGTTGGTCCTGATGCAGACCACAACGTGATTCCTACCCCGGAAGACGACGAGGGGGCAGCGTCAACATGCAGTACAGATCGGAGATTATGTTTCATCGCGATCTTTATCGCTGCGTGCTTCATGCGCGTACTGATATGGTCTGGGAGATTCGCAAGATGGATAATACCATTCATATCATGGAAGCTCTGTGACTCTTCTGCATGAAACGAAAAAAGTTTTTCAACCGGATGAATCGTCAGAACAGCTTCTCCACCACCTGTTGGGTAATACCCACGTTTGATTAATTGTGTTTCAGTTTTAATCCCAATTCTTGAAATCAACGGAAGAAAGACATGGACAAAATAATCCCATGACGGCGCCCATCGTACATCGGTTCCTCCTCGCAGTCGTATGGTCAGAGGTGCTGTGATGTTAAATGCGCTTAGCAAACATGCTTGAAACACCAGCGTCATACTTCCCGCAGTGCCAATATCAAAGGAATATGTTCCGGGTTTGATATCATGGGGTATAAACGTAAGACTCGTCGAATTCACTGATAGGCCGTCTACCTCTGCATCGCACATCGCTTGGATACAGGATAGTGTTGTGTAATGTTGCGGTCGTAATCCAGGGATCGGACGGTGTGCCCTGATATTAGTAATCTGTATTGGTTGTTTGGTAAGTACTGAGAAAGCAACCGCGGTACGCGCGATCTGTCCGCCGCCTTCGCCGTATGAGCCGTCGATCAACAACACGTTTTTCAACTCTTTTTCTGAGATAGTGTTTCTAAGAGGAGTTCCAATGCGGCGGTGCAGGTACTGTCTTTATTGGTAAGTCGATCACCAGAGAAGAGAAATTCTTTGACAACAACAGTATCCTTTGTGGAAACACCGATAAAGACCAATCCAACCGCTTTATCTTTCGTGCCACCGGTCGGTCCTGCAATGCCTGTAGTCGCAATTCCAATATCAACCTGTGCACGTTCCCGTATTGCTTTCGCCATTGCTGCTGCAACCTCTTTGCTCACCGCACCATAATTTTTTAATAATTGTGCGGGGATGCCAAGCAACTCCATTTTTGCTGTGTTGCTATAGGAAATAACACCTCGATCAAAATATTCGGAACTTCCGGAAACATTCGTCAACATATGTGCGAGAAGACCACCGGTACAAGACTCTGCTGTTGCAATAGTCACTTGATATTTTTTGAGTTCATCAGAGACTTTATTAACAAGTTTTATATCTACCAACGAACACACCTCATCAGAGGTAATCTCATTTGAGTGATATAAGGTTTCACAAACGTGAAAAAGTTATATAGGATAATTCTAATCCAGGACCCATTACACTAAAAATGATAGCTAGCCCCGTAGTGTAGTGGTCAATCATGTTGGTCTTTGGAGCCAGCGACAGAGGTTCGAATCCTCTCGGGGCTACTTGAATCATTGATGCTCCTGTAGTGTAGCGGCCAATCATGTCGCCCTTTCGAGGCGACGACTCGGGTTCGAATCCCGACAGGAGCACTTTTTTAACTTTTACAGGAGGAAAAAACACTCTTTTACAAGTCCCTCCGGGGGCATTATTGCTAAGGGGTAAAAGCCCTTTGACAATAATTATCGAAATATTTTCAATTTCTGATGAGGTTTTATAATCCCGAATTAAAAAGAAACCTTTTCTGCGAATTAGTAAAAAATGAGTGTTCAAATCCCTTACCCTGCACAAAAAACAAAAGGGTTCTAAGGATACGTTTTTAAAGGAATCTAATTATAATGACCTTGATAGAAAACCAGGAAAACAGCATGAAAAAAAATACCATCATAGTCCTTCTCATTCACCTTGTGGTGATTGTCTGTTTGGTCAGCGGTTGCCTCGAACAAAAAACAACCACCGTATACAATCAGTCACCGACCGCGTACATTACAACAAACATCACACGAGGAAAAACACCACTCAACATCTCTTTCAACGGGTTCGGAGCGGACGTCGATGGCACGATCACCTACTACCACTGGGACTTTGGCGACGGAACGACAAGCATAGAACAAAACCCGATGCACACATACATACAACCAGGAACCTACACGATTACCTTAACGGTGTTGGACAACAATAATGCGACAGGAACAGACACCTTCCCGATCACGGTCTTACAGAACAATAAACCGATTGTGCGGATAACAGCATCAACCGTTAGAGGCGATGCACCACTCTCCGTATACTTCATAGGACAAGGAACAGATAGCGACGGAATAATCACGAATTACTCATGGGATTTCGGAGATGGAAACACATCAACAAAACAAAACCTCTTATATGTTTTTCAAAAGAACGGGACGTACCCTGTCGTACTTACCATGACTGATGACAACGGGGCAACAAACAGTAGCGCAGTAGTTATAACGGTCACACAACCATCAGCCCCACAAATAAATACATTCCTCATTAATATAAACGGAAAAAACTATACCATCGACCAGTTATTTTCTCTGGGAACTCAACGCTCTTTTGTTTTCCTGAACTACACCGGTGTTGCACTGGATGATCTCATGATAAAGCTCGGGATTCAAAACCCGGAGTTTCACCAATACACGTTTATCGGAGATGATAACTACCAAGTAACCGTGAAATGGAAGAATCTAAAAAACGGAGTACTCACCGGGGAGAGACGAGCGGTTTTCAGCAATTTAGCAAAAGGCGAGTGGGTACGAAATGTTGAAACAATTACAATACAATAAAATAAGGGTCGACAAAAAGAGTGACAATAATTGCTTTCGTCGATGATCTTATGATTCTTCTCCGTTAATGGATTTCAATATTTGAACATATTCCTATAATTCTTATTCTCCCGGCGAGGCTTTTTACTGCCCAGAGAACAGATCCAGGAGCAAACCCTTTAAATCCGTCCATATAAATTCGAGGGGAAATTTGAACAGATGGGACGCCGTTAATGATAATTAATGTCGCCCCGCTAAAACCATATGAGACCCACCCGGTGGATGACTGAAACCAAAATGGACTTAAATGGAAATTTGAAGAACATCCCATCAGCGTACAATGACCACCGGCGAACACCAGATAGATACCTGTGGATTTAGTAGAATGCTGTTCGTTATTTTCAGCACTGACGGATGCTAACGATGTAAAAATAATACATAAAAGAATCCCAGCAATGAGCCCTTTTCGTCGCCATAGATGTTTTTTCATTGGTTCACCAACAACAGATGATATATTATTTTAACTTAGATATTTTGAACAGAATGATTTTCAAGTATAAAAAAGAATGTAATTACCCCTGTTAGATCGGAGCTTGTTCTTTTGAAAAAGGTATATGTCCGCAAAGGAAAATTGATATAAAATCTTTGTGAAAATATTTAATTACTCGGTAAAATCATCCCAAAATTAAATAAGGTTCCATTGATTTATCATGGAAAATATCTGATTTTATATATGGGAGCATTAAACTATTAGCGTATAATCCCGACAGGAGCATCCAATCATTTTTTCTCCTGTATAAAATTCATAAAAATGTTGTTTTCTTCTATGACAATAAAAAAGGGAGTTTTATACCCGAAATATGGCTATTTCTGATGATTTTAAAGGATATACATTTTAATGATTATCAATCTGTTTTTCAATAGGATTTTCTCTCGGGTCCAGCAAGTCCTCAAGCGGCCATCTGAACCTTTTTTATCTTTAGATACAAACCCAATATATCTTTGTATTTCCAAATCATAGTTAAATTTTTTTTGAGGAATCGTTATATAGAGTCAAGAAGTTGGTAGATATAAAAAGGATGATATTTCGTAATTTAAGAAATTTGATTGGTAACATATATTTGTGGGATTATGAAAAAAATAGCGATTATAACACGAGATTGTGCCGGTGTAAATGCTGCGATTCGGTCTGTAGTACGAACAGCGTGTGGTTATAAAATTGAAGTCGTTGGTGTTTTGAAAGGCTACGATGGTTTAATTGATGGCAAATTTATCCAGTTGAATCGAGGTTCTGTTTCTGGGATCATCAACCTAGGAGGAACGATTCTTAAAACATCTCGTTCAAAACGATTTCTAACAGATAGCGGACAAAAACAAGCTGTTAAAAATCTCCATGAATACAGAATTGAGGGTTTGATTGTTATCGGTGGAAATGGTTCTTTGAGTGGAGCTCATAACCTTGCCACTCAAGGTAAGATTGCTGTCGTTGGTATCCCAGCGACGATTGATAATGATATCACTAATGTTGATTTGGCGATCGGTGCAGATACGGCTGTGAACGTCGCTCTAGATGCGCTAGATAAAATAAGGGATACGGCAACAAGTTTGGAACGGATTTTCGTCGTTGAGGTGATGGGACGTGAAAGTGGGTATATCGCTATGCAGGTTGCTTTAGCTGGCGGGTGTGAAGAAGTTTTACTCCCTGAAAAAGAATCGAACATTGAGGTGATATGTAAGGAAATCAAACAGGGAAACGCGAAAGGAAAATCAAGTTGGATTATCATTGTTGCAGAGGGAAAGGCAAAAGCGCACGATATCGCCCGTCTTATCACCCGTAATACTGGTTTTGAGACCAGGGTCACGGTGCTCGGTCATATCCAGAGAGGTGGTCATCCAACCGCTGTTGATAGAATCCTCGCGTCACAACTCGGAAATTATGCGGTAGAGGTTTTACGCGATGGTCAAACCGATATTTGTGTTAGTATGAAAAATGACAAGGTAATTACCATTCCCTTGCCCGTGGCTATTCAACCGAAAAAAATCAAAGTTGCAGAGACCTATAAACTGATAAAACTTCTCACAAAATAAAAGAAATTGATTCAACATGAAAAGGCATTAACCTAAAAATTCATATTCAAAATTTGAAAAGAGGAACATGCTATGCAAAATATTAAAGGTCTATTATCAGAAATCCCTGAGAGAATCTCCGATCTGCCAGAATTAGCGTATAACTCTTGGTGGAGTTGGCATCCAGAAGCACGAATGCTTTTCAAGATGTTGAATCGACCCGAATGGAAACTTAGTGTACATAACCCTGTGAAAATGCTAATCAATACTGATACGATCGTTTTAGAAAAAGCAACAAAGGACCAGAAGTTTCTCAGGCATTATGATGCGGTCATAACTCGTTTTCATGAAGATATGAAAACAAACACAGGTTGGTTTCCAGGAAATATTACGTCTTCTGAGGATTCGTTTCTTGCATTTTTTTCAGCAGAATATGGTCTTCATCATTCCCTCCCTTTTTATGCTGGGGGCCTTGGGTTTCTTGCTGGAGATTTGGTGAAGGAATCGAGTGATCTTGGAATACCTCTTGTAGCGATCGGATTCATGTACCCAGAGGGGTATTTACAGCAAAGAATTAATCCTGATGGATGGCAACTGGATGAAAATGAAAACATTGAAAGAGAAAATGCTCCGATTTCCAGGATGTTAGATACAAAAGGCAAAAACCGGATTATAAAAGTCCCCTTTATCGAACCTTCGATTTATGTAGAAGTCTGGAAGGTTCAAGTGGGCAGGGTAGAGTTGTACCTTATGGATACTGATATTGATGAAAATGACCCCTGGAATAGAAGTATCACTTCTCATTTGTATATTGGAAGCCCAGAACAAAGACTTCGCCAGGAGATTGTTCTCGGGATAGGTGGGACAGAAGTTCTCAAACAGCTTGGAAAACAACATTCGGTTCTTCATTTGAATGAAGGCCATACAGTGTTTGCTATCTTAGAGCGAATCAGGGAGAAAGTAGCAGCTGGTATGAGTTTTGATGATGCGTTTGAGCAGACGCGGTCTACAACCATATTTACTACTCATACGCCGGTTCCCGCAGGAAACGATGTGATTCCATTTCCGTTTATGGAAAAATATTTTTCTGGTTACTGGCCGTCTCTTGGTTTAGATCGGGACTCTTTTCTCGCTTTAGGTGTTGACCCGAAGGATCCGAAAGCAGGGTTTAATATGACTGCTTTTGGGTTAAAAGGATCACGCTACCATAATGGGGTCAGTAAACGCCATGGGGCGGTAGCTCGGAAGATGTGGCATTCGCTATGGCCCGAGGTACTGGAACAAAAAGTCCCTATTGATTCAATTACAAATGGTATCCATGTTCCGACGTGGATAGAGCCAAGAATGCAGCTTCTTTTTAATCAGTATCTCGGAGCTGATTGGATTAATGAACATGATAACCCAGAGATATGGGAGTTAATCGATGATATCCCTGACCAAGAATTGTGGCAGACGCATTATTGGTTGAAAAACAAGTTAGTCTTGAGGATGATGGAACGCGCACGGCAGCGATGGATGAATGATCAGCCTGATCCCCGTATCATTCTTGCTTCTGGCGTATTGCTTGATCCGAATGTCTTGACGCTTGGGTTTGCCCGGAGATTTGCCACCTATAAACGAGCGACGTTGATTTTTCAGGATATGGAACGTCTTAGAAAAATATTATGTGATCGTTGGAAACCAGTCCAAATCATCTTCGCCGGGAAGGCACATCCTGCGGATGACCAAGGAAAACTACTGTTACAACAAGTATTCAATGCTGCAAAGGATGCTTCCTTTGGGGGCCGTATTGCGTTTGTTGAAGATTACGATGAACATTTGGCGCAATACCTCACTCATGGAGTTGATGTGTGGGTAAACAACCCGCTTCCCCCGTATGAGGCGTGTGGAACAAGTGGAATGAAAGCGTCGTTAAATGGTGTTCCGCATCTTAGTATTCTTGATGGGTGGTGGATTGAAGGGTATAACGGAAAAAACGGATGGGCATTTGGGAAAAAGGATGAAGAACATCGTGATGTTGATGATGCAAATGCATTGTATCATTCCCTTGAACAGGATATAATTCCGCTCTTCTATCAAGTGGATGATGATGGCATTCCTCATAACTGGATTCAAGTGATGAAGGAAGCAATAAAAAGTACTGCCGCTATCTTTAGTGCTCGAAGAATGATGAAAGAATATGCAACTAAATTTTACCGACCAGCGCTCCAAAACGCCTCCAACATTCAAATCCAAAGTAAGACAATAGACCGTTGAATAATATTACGTCTCTGAATCAATAGTGATGATGCCGAATGAATCGGTACTTCCTGGTTGTTCAGCGAACCGTCGTTGGGTTAGGATCACTTTATCGTCTTTTTTCACGAGCCCCGCTTCCCATATTAGCCGAAGGATTGGATCATGCCAACTTTTATTTTTATTTTTCATCAAGAAAGGATACACTCCCGAAGAAAAATTCAGAAATTGACTGGTATCTTCATATCGACTAAAAGCGAGAATCCAACTCTTTGGTTTGAAACGTGAGACACGCCGGGCTGTATTCCCACTTGCAGTCGGTGTCAGAATATACCGTACTTGTAACGCCTCTGCCGCCTCAACAACATTTAGGGAAATAATGTCGGTAATACTTCGATGATCTTCACTTACCATTCGTTTCAAGTAGTTCTGGAGATCACAGGACAGATTGTCCATCTCACGTTTATGTTCGGTTGCTACCGCAATCTTTCTCATCATCTTGACAGTTTCAACAGGGTATTTTCCGATAGCGGTTTCTTCTGAAAGCATCACTGCATCAGTTCCATCGAGAATAGCATTGGCCACATCAGCAACTTCAGCCCGAGTAGGACGGGTGTTTTCTTTCATGGATTCTAACATTTGGGTCGCGGTTATCACAGGACATCCGTTGAGATTTGCTCTACGGATAAGTTTTTTCTGCACCATAGGGACGTCTTCTAATGGTATTTCAAGTCCAAGATCTCCTCGAGCAATCATGATAGCATCTGAAACAGTAAGTATTTCCTCAAAATTTTTTACCGCATCTTTTCGTTCTATTTTCGCTACAGCATGAATCGTTTTTCCTTTTTTTTGTGCAAATTCTCTTACTTTAAGAATGTCGTTTGCATTTTGAATAAAGGATACACCAAAAGTGTCGACTCCCTCTTTTAACCCGAAATCAACAAACTCGAGGTCTCTTTTCGTAACAGATTCTAAAAACAATGGTGCTCCTGGAAGATTTACTCCTTTCGAAGAATAAAGCAGACCACCGACCACTACCTTACAACGGATCTCATCATGTATCACATCTTCAACCTTCAATTGAATAAATCCATCGCTGAGATACACCGTTTTCCCCTTTGAAACACTCTGTGCTAATTGATTGTAATTGACGGGAATTATAGCATCTGTGGCTGGAACATTTCCTGGAGCGAGTGTTACTGTTGCATTTTTCTTCAGGAGAAAGGGTTCGGATTCTAATTTCCCTACTCTGATTTTCGAACCCGGAAGATCGATAAGAATCGTAACTATATGATCTAATTTAACTGCAACTTTCTTTATCCGCCGAATATCTTCCCTATGCTCTTCAAGACCACCGAACGAAAAATTGAGTCGAGCAACATTCATTCCGTTTCTGATTAAGTCTTCCAGAATAGATTCAGACCGAGATGTAGGTCCTATCGTACATACGATTTTTGTTTTATGGGATGGCAATTTTACTTTCCGATTTACTCTCTTATCAACCATGTAATTCATTATTTTAGGAACTGACAGGTGTGCTTCGTTTAAATATTATACCTCTGTGATCCAAAAGATTGTAAATCGAACTTTTAGAAAATCAGTGATCACAAATGAGAGTAGAACACATATCCCCAAACAAAGAGAACCAAAACCCAGCCCATAACAGGTAGTAAGATCCCATACAAAGTAAGTATAGTGGTAGTCAGTTGTGTCTTAATGACTGCTGCGAAAAACAAGGGTTTTTTCGATGTCGCATGCAACTGGTGATGGGAAAATCGGTGTTGTATTCCATAAACTGTACTCCCAATTTTTCATCTGTTAAACAAAAAAAATTAACTATGCAAACAATAACCAGAATCCAGCTATTTTACTAGCATTTCACCTTTGCATATCGGTACGAGGAATAGAATATTCCTAATCTGAACAAATCTTGGGATTTACACCAGTGACTCCCAAACCCCAACAGGACCATATAATTTCATTATCATTATTTGTTTGTGATGCATAATTTATGATTACTTCATTTTTTCCTTTTATCATAGATAGTGTATCCCTTTGTGTCATCGAGTCGTTCCAACAACATGGGTATATCGCTCACATTCGATGCTTGGTGTACATCCAACTTCAAATCTTTAAGAAAAAAACAAGAGGAAAAATATTGAGGCAGAATACTTCGCATTTTTAATACAGCTTTTCGTTCACCATAAAAATCCACAAGCAAATCCAGATGCTTTCTGCAAATTTCTTTTTTCGTCTGAAGTGTCGGAGGTGTATACGATGTTTTGGATATTGTCGCCAGTATTTCTGGAATAATCCAAGGGTTTCCAATGAGTCCTCGTCCGGGCATGACGGCAGCAGCACCTGTCGCCTGAATCATCTGTTGCGCATCCCTTCCCGTGTAAATGCCCCCGTTCGCAATTATTGGAATCGTAAGAACACTTGCAGCTTCATGCATTATTCGAAGATCAACTGGTAATCCGAATTTTTTTTCACCGCTTCGTCCATGGATTGTGAGAGCGACCGCACCAGCATCAACCAATTTCTGTGAAAGAGCAACAACATTCATCGATTGTTTTGAAGGGCCTAGACGTAATTTACAGGTTACAGGAAGATCAACCATGCCAAAGACTGCAGCAACAATCTCACAAGCGCGTGCTTCATTTTTCATCAGAGATATTCCTTCTCCTCGACTCGCAACTTTCCGTGCCGTACAACCCATGTTGATATCAATATAATCAAACCCAAGGTCCTCGACGATTTTTGCCGCTCTCCCTATATACTCAGGAATACTTCCTATGAGTTGAACACCGTTGTACTGTTTCCCCTCAGCGATCTTCAGAATCTGCATTGTACGCCGATTCCTTTGTACTATTGCACGTGCATTCGCCATCTCCGTTATTATAAAAGGTGGTTTAAAATCAGCAAGAATAACCCGAAAGGGATAATCAGTATATCCGCTTAATGGCGGTAAGAGTAACTTTTTTTCTCGGAGGATTTTAATGAAGAGGGAGGATTTCATACGTGAAAAGGCATCAAACAGGGGATATTAATGTATCTTGCTGTCTGAAAAGATCATTATTCGTATCGTACTGCCTCGATGGGGCTCATCCGCGCAGCCTTCCACGCAGGATACAAACTCGACATTACACCAACAATAAGCGACACCGCAACCGCAAGAACCACAGACGTAATCGTAATAATCGGAACAAGTTGAAACGAACTTCCTCCGCCCATCGACATAAAACTCCCAAGAATCAGTGTCAGTGCCTGCGAGCCAAATACACCAAGAATAATTCCAATGATCCCGCCAACACCACTCATCAACACACCTTCGATGATGAAGATACTCATGATATCCCGAGTTGTTGCACCTATCGCCTTCATAATTCCAATCTCACGAGTCCGCTCCATAACCGACGTAAGCATCGTATTCATAATCCCAATAGAAGCAACAACAAGAGCAATCGACGCAATCCCCACAAGCACTAACTGAAGAATACCAATAATATTTTGCACCGTCTTAAGAATAGAAGTCATCGTTGTCGCAGTCGCAAAATCCTTCTTTCCATGATTTTCGTTGATGGCATTCTGAATTGTGGCCGCAATGGATTCCGCGTCATTGACGTTATTCACCCGTAAATAAATTAAGCTAATATTACTTTGACCGGTTAATTTCTTAAAATCACGGGAACTCATTAATACGATACTGTCTGAGGACACACCACCCATACCCTGTTTTCCGAAAATACCGCTGACAAAAAACTTCTCACCGTTTATTTTGATCCTCCCACCAACAGAAATATCGGCATCAAAGGTATCATGCGCGATATTATACCCAATCATGATCTTATTCTGATCACCTTCGGTGAGAAATCCTCCTGCTTCTAAATTCTGACTCGCGTATTGAAGCGTCATGACGCTTACTTCCATGCCAGTTAGAGATAGAACCGTTGTTTTCCCATTGTATTCCGCAAGACCAGAACCAGACAATTGGGTGCTCACCTCTTTGATTCCCTGGATACGTTCGATATCCGCAATATCCCGTTGCGTGAAATATTCACCGGTTGATGTTGATCCTCCACCACCAAACGAGGAAAACATATCTCCGCCGGTAGACACAATGATGACATCAGATAACGAAGAGAGTTCCCCGGTGACCGCCTGTTGCATACCTTCCCCAAGAGCCAACAGAGAAATAATCGCCATGATACCAATCGCAATACCAAGTAACGTCAGCAACGATCGAGACATGCGATGCCGAAGATTTTTGAATGCGAGCTTCACATGGTCGCTAAGCATGCTCCTCTTGTACCTCCCCATCTTGAATCCGAAGCACTCGTTTCGCACGCTGCGCGATCGCCATATTATGTGTCACAATGATGATGGTCTCCCCTTTTTTGTTGACATTTTCAAGGATGTGCATAATATTTTCCCCTGATTTAGTGTCAACGTTTCCGGTCGGCTCATCCGCAAGAATAATCGACGGGTTATTCGCAAGAGCACGAGCAATTGCCACTCGTTGTTGTTCACCCCCGCTCAACTCTGAGGGTTTATGGGTTAACCGTTTTGACAGCTCAACTAAATCAAGAAGCTGCTTTGCTTTTTTTGTCCTGGTTTGACTATCAACTCCTGCAAATCCCATGGACAGTTCCACGTTCTCTTGGGCATTTAACGTTGGTATCAGATTGTATTTCTGGAAGATAAAACCTATTTTTTCTCGTCGGATCCTGGCAAGTTCATTTTCATTTAATGTTGAGACATCATTCCCATCGATGAAGATGTTGCCTGTTGTTGGTTTGTCAAGACAACCAAGAAGATTCATCAAGGTTGATTTCCCTGAACCTGACGGTCCAATGATGGCGATGTAGTCCCCCTGTTTGATACGAAGATTTGTCTCCCGCAGAGCAAAGACCTGCAGGGGGGGTTTGCCATAGGTTTTTGAGATGTTCTGTGTGACGATGACGTCCTTACTCATTATGCCTTCCGCCGTTTTTTCCACCGCATGTAGAATATGACAACTACAATGATGACAACGATGATAATGATAAGTGGTGTTAAACACGTAGTAAGCAACGAGGATGTTTGAGGCATACCACTACTTGATTCAGATGTACTACTTGAGCTACCAGAGGATTGATAACTCTGACCTGGCCCAGAGACAACGCTAAACGATTTACTGACCATGGGGGTCTCATAATAGTCATTTCCCTGTTTGAAGGAGACTGTAAAGCCAATGATCTGCGTGCCGTATCCACTCGTGTCAGCATAGATGTCAAACGATGCAGAGAACACATCATCAGGATCCATCGAACCGATAAAATACTGCGAGGGGATCACGGTCGCATTACAGATAGGGGTAATAAGAACACCGGTGATCTTCTCTGTTTTTGCGTTGTACACCTCAATGCTTATTCTTGCAGAGCCTCCTTTCGTGATGCTAAGGGGAAAATTGGTAATAATCGGTGCTACGTCTAATGCTTCAATAATGGAGAGTGGAGCGACGAGTGAGTTTGTGTGCAGATTATCCCCATTCTTATAGCTCACGGAAAAGGAAATAGTACTCCCACCAGTTTCAATTGGTTTGACTGAAAAAACAACGTCTTCTGATGTTTCTGCAGGGAGTGACCCTATGAAATAACTCTGTGGGACGAACTCGACACCATCTCCTTGTGGAGTGATAATAACTTCATTTACCGCATTTTCTCTTTTATTCACCGCAGTAACGGTAAGCTCTGTTGTTCCTCCTTTGGAGATTTTCGAAGGAACACTGGTTGGGAGGAGATCTACAGAGGCGTTACTTACTTTGACTAAAAGAGGATAGATGACATCGGTACCACCGCTGACATCGATATTTACTTTGGGAAAATACACACCCTCACTCATGTTCTTGTCGACAAGTAGTTTGAAGGGTACTTCGATGCTTGCTCCTGCGGCAAGATAGCCAATATCATCGTAATTTGCTGTCGCGCGAATTTGTTTCCCCCCAGATCGTGCAGGTTCAATCCAAATATTATTGATTTCCACACCAAGGGTATGAACTGTGGTCGTTGAATCTCCACCAGAGACGGATGTTGATGTTTGTGTC
>JAPKYG010000200.1 GCA_026394435.1 Methanobacteriota archaeon
TTTTGTAAGCTTTAACAATACGTCTTCGTATTTCAGGTGTAAGTGATCCCATCCCTCTTCATCCCAAGATTAGGGATGTGATCACTTCATTGTTAATGTTTTTTACAAAAATGTTGGCGATGTCACTTTACTTTACATGAACAATCATAATTGAATTCCATTTAGTAATCGTTAAACTTTAATTCTTATTTTATAGGGAATTACCTGCAGGTTTTTTGAACGGAAAAGATAGCAACCTTGCGGAGAGTTTCAGTGATAAAAACAAGGCTGACAGTTCTAACAACAGCAACAACACGCAGAGCGGTAGGATAGAAATTGTGACACCGCTTCGCAGAAGATTCATTCCAGTTCCTACGATACTGAGGAGGACAAAAAGTATCATTGCAACGCTGTATAGCAACAGGATATCTGATTTTTTCCCGACATATTTGACCCCGAGCGGTATTGCGATAATAATTGCTGCAAGAAATGAAAACCCGAGGAACCACAACAGAAACAGCATATCATCAACGCCGAGGAAGATCGGGATAAACGCGAGAAACGGCAGTGTAGCGAGGAAAGACAAGGAAAGCGCGAGTGTTTTCCCGTAGATGATGGTCTCATTCTTGATAGGTAGATTCCGGAGTATCCACATGGTCTTTTCTTCAGTGAGAAAGAGGTTGAGCGCGGGGAAGACCGCGGCATACATGATGACGATATAACAACCTAAGAAGACAAACAACGAAGGCAGAAATCCGCTGACAAGCTTTTGGATTGATTCAGGGATGAACAAGTCCGTGCCATAGAGGTAGAGGTATCCGGTTCCCAGTGCAGTAGTAATGGACATCGAGATGAAGCTGAAATAGAGTCGTTCACGCCAGATAACCGTGACCTCACGATAGAACAGGGTTTTAAGCGAACCGCGGAGGTGTACTTGAGCGCGTTCTTTGGTACGTTCTTTTCGTTTCACAAATCGATAAGAGTCTAAGGGGTGAGACAGGCTCCAACCGCAATGCAGGATCGCAAGAGGGAACATGCAGGCAACAAATTGGAGGCTCTGCGAAAACCAGAAAAAGACGAGCAAAACAAGGGTTGGTATCATGCGGTATTGTTTTAGGGAGAAGAAATGAAGAGAAAGGGAACAACCCAAGAGAATAGCAACCATGATATTGATGCTGAACAACAGGTATTCTACAGGGTAGTTCATAGGGACTCGTAACGCAGAGAGCACGAGGAGATACAACAGGGAAAAGGAGAACCAAAGCCCAATGTTCATGAGAAGGATGGTGAGAACAATTTCACCGACGGTGTTCCTATGGGCTACATGAGTTGAGAGTGCATAGGATGCTTGGGGTGCGGTGATGAAGTGTGTATGCACGTCTGTTGCGGATTTCATAAGCAGTAAAAAGAACACGGCGTAGAAGACGTCCATGAAGTTAAAAGTGGTTTTTGTATGCAGCAGGAAGAAAGTGAGAAATGCGAACATCACAATCGAAAAAAAAATCATCGCAGAAAAAAACGTGTACAAGATCGGGGATGATTTCATCTTCCGTCGGAGGTTCCGTGTTATTTCCGTGAGAAGGAGGCGACTGGTCTCAAGCATGTTTTACTTCTCCATTAGAAAAGTAAGAGTAACGGTGCAGGTTTTTATCCATGGTTTATCCCAAAACCCTCAATCGTAGTCTAAAAGATATCGTTATTTAAGTGTATCGCAGAAGCGGTGCAAGGTTTTACTTTTCTTTTGTGCTCATCGATGGTAGAGCAATGGGGTTGTATTGGAGGGGGGAAAGGGAAAATATTAGGGGATACATAAGAAGAAAAATACTTTCCGCCCTTTTATCCAACAATTATAACTTCACTCCATATTTATAATTTTCTATATTTTTTGATAACATTTGTAACAAATATTAATAATTTGGCTCGATGAAATAAAAAATATATTTTTCATTGGAATTATCACGATGGAAAAAAAGAGATATGATGAAAAGAATCTTTCTTTTTCGGAAGAATTTTTAGATAATAAAAAAAAAAGGTTGAGGACGATTAAACGTCCTTACCAATATCCCAGATTGCTTTTATTGCAAGGATACCGACCGCTGGGGCAATGAATATTGCCAGGCTCATGGATACTCCGGATAACAATGATCCGATCCATGGGCCAATACTGAAACCCTGGAAGACTGCATACATAACCAGTAGTGCAATACCTGCGGTGAGAAACGCTGGAACTTCTGATTTGGTAATAGTTCCCTTTCCTAACACGGCTAATATTCCTACGATACCACCGATAATCGCTAATAACCAAGCGATCCAACCACCCATATCAGTCATGAATGCTGGTTGTTGGTTTTGTTCAATGGTATAGGCTTGCCACAGACCGACTAATAGTGCTATTAGTGCGCCTATGATAAATGCCCATATTGCTACTTTACCCATCATATCTTTTGCCATATTTCATACTCTCCTCTAACGTTGATTTCAACTATTTGTTAGATGGTAGAAACTACAAGCTTCTATTTAAAAACTTCGATTTTTTCAACAGAGGAAAATCAGGAGAAACGAAAGAGGTCTCTTATTTGATAAGCCATTTCTCATCGATGCGACTGTATTGTGTGATTTCTTCAGGGGAAAACCAGAGGTTGATTTCAAACTGCGCAGTGTCTTTCCCATCAGAGGCATGGATAATGTTTCTGCCGATGAACTGACCGTAGTCTCCTCTAATCGTCCCCATCGCTGCTTTCTGAGGATCGGTTGCCCCGGTCATCCCTCTGACCATCTCAATAACATTCACGCCTTCAAGAACCATGGCGACGACAGGGGACGAAGTAATGTATTTCACGGTTGATTCAAAGAATGGTTTGCCTTTATGGACTCCGTAATGTTTTTCTGCGAGTTTCCGGTCGACAGCAAGGAGTTTCATCGCAACTATCTTGATTCCTTTTTTTTCAAACCGACTGATGATTTCTCCGATGAATCCTCGTTGAACCGCATCAGGTTTGATCATCGCAAACGTTTGTTCTTTCTGCATTGCTCTTTCACCTTTTTAATCACAAAGGGATAGGTCTCCTGTTTATAGAATTAACGTTTACATACCAAAAGATTTCCCGAAAAAGTAGAGGGTGAGGCTGGTGATGTTGATGACGGTATGGGCGAAAATCGCTGAATAAAGGTTTTTTGTTTTCAAGACGACAAGAGCAAAGAGCAATCCGAGGGCGACCGCTACGATTGCGGTGTATGCATAGGTATAGGTCAGATGGGATATCCCAAAAAGAACAGAGGTTGTTACGACAGCGATTGTCGTTCCACCGACTTTCGTTGTTTTTTCGAGGAGGAATCCCCTGAAGAAAAACTCCTCGCAGAAGGGTTGAATTGCTACAATAAGGTACAATGAGGTGATTGAAAACAGCTGTTGAAGATCAGGAATATTGCTCAACGTGCTCGGATTTGTTTTTGTTAGAAACAGGTAGACAAGACCGATGGTCATGGTGATACCAAACGCAATAATGACCGTAATGATTCCCCACAGAATCGCATTATTTAATCCTTCTTTACGAAGATTCAGCCTTGCGAACATTTCTTTTAAAGTAATCCGGTTCACGAGCTTGTACCACAGCAGGGGAACGAGGATGAGACCAGCGAATACGAAAATAAATTGGAAAAAGAGCAGGGATATCTCTAGTGTGAGTTTTTGGTCTGGCGTCATGGATGGAGTGTAAAGTGAGGGAATCTGTGTGAATGAAAAAACGGCGATCAGTGGGTAGACGACGAACAGAAATAAGGATCCCAACAATCCGATAAGTGCAAAAAGATGAATTGGTTTTTTAAAATTGAAATCCATGAACTGGTGAAAACAATATTGAGTAGATAAATATTTATATCATGAATTTATTGAAAATATGGTGATAAAAGAAATGAAAAAATTTATTGTAACAACATGTGGAGTTATCATAATAGGATTATTAATGATTTCTTCAGCTACTGCAGTACCTAAAGTAAATAGCGACCCTCTAATGGATAAAATTAATGAAATTGAAAAAAACAAAAAAATAATTGAAGAAAATATTTCTAATAAAACCCTTGATTTAAAAACTAGGGGATCGATTAACCTTTTAATTAAAATAATTAAAGAAACTATTTATGACATAACTCTTGATTTAAAAGCTGGGCTTATAATTCAAATAATTCAATGGCTTATTTCTTTAATTCAAAAGTTAATAAACCTTATAACTGGTATATTCAATCTTGTGGAATTAATTTATAACCTGATTAATTTAATAGTTAATCTTTATGAATTAATCATAAAATTGATAAATTTCATAATAGATATTTTCACACCTAAAATATTAGAATCCATATAAAATAAAGATAATTATAGGAAAATTATCAAGACCATTAGCTCATTCAACTACCTTTAATATATATTTAAATACAATATGTTGTTACACCGTGTATGCTGGGGCCTGTAGGGTAGCTTGGTCCATCCTTTTAGCTTTGGGAGCTAGAGACTTGCGTTCAAATCGCAACAGGCCCACTTCCCCATATAATTCGCTGTTTTTTCCAGGTGTTTTTCCTGGTGGTGGTGGTGTACCCTGGTGGTGTGTTTCTGGTGTGTATGTTTGTATCGTCTGTGTGTGTGGTGTATTACCCTCAATATACGCGAAATACTCCGCGAGTTTAATTTGTAGGAACGAACTAAGGTTTAGATCGTAGTCTTTAACTTTTTGGAATAATGCGGGTGTTAGTGTCACGTTGGTACGTATTCGCTTGATTGCTTTTTTTGTTTTCATAATTTTTTACCTCATCCCTGTAATGGAGTGGTGTGTATATATACATTTTCTATATACGTTATATACATCGCCAACATATATTATAATGAGGGAGGATTAACAGATATGCGTCAGGAGGGGTTATTTGGTGCTGTCTGGTATCGCTGCTTGATTACCTGGGGTATGCGTGCGTCTACGGGCTTTATTTTCATTCTGGATAAAAATGGTTAAATTGGTTAATAAATTAGATTTTCTAAGGATATGTTTTTAAAGAAGGAACCAATGGATTCATGGCCTCTGTTGTTTACTCTGGTGGATGTATGATTTGTTTCCTTTTAAATATTAAATCAAATGGACTTATTCTACGACCATCTGCCATTAAATTTAAAGGTGGTATTTCCCCTTTGGAAAATAGTTTATATCTCGCACATGTTTTCGACTTCTCGGGTGATAAACAGGTATTCGTCCAAACATCTTTCACTGCCATAGCTGCTTCATTGCTATTAAGTAGATTCAATAAGAATTTCGGCAGTTTTTCGCTGTATTGTTTTATACAATTATTCATACAGTCGCAACAAAAATCACTAGTGCATATTTCATAAACTGGACAATCAACATACTGCTCTGATTCACAGGTTTTAAAAGTTGTAAACTTGAGTACCTCAGGGAACTTATTAATACACATCCGTGTAAAATCAACATAAAGTGGACACACCATATTTCCTCACAATATCTCTCAATCATTCTTCATCTCGTATTTGTTTATATTAATTTGCGTAACAGAATCAGAAACGACAACATGAGTTAAAACCGTGTTAATGCTTCTCCGATAAAAAATACCGTCATCATTATTAACAACTGTATCTAACACCCGCCAAACTTTAAATAACCAAAAGCACTAACTAAAAGAAGCGGTAATTTTCAGGAAATGAAAAGACTTAAAAAGATAGCCGAATTACCAGTAATGGTAGGAGATTTTTTGCACTCTACTACTAATGGTAGGAAATGTCTCAATGATTTGGGGAGGCACACACTACAATAAGGAGATAAAAAATGAAAGAGATAGATTTAATCGCCCGAAAAATCAACAGGCCTAAAAACCGCATTCTGTTGCCGAATTTTACTCCTGTTGGGTGTATGCAGATTGCAACAGGCCCACTTCGCCTTTATTTTTTCTTCTGCTCTACTTGGATATCTTCTTTGATGTTCGCCAGACGTTTCGCAAGCTCGATGTTATGAGCGATATCGGTGGATGCGTTGATAACCAGTTTCGCGCCATCAGGAGATCCGCCACCATGCATGCACCCGGGAACACCACTGCCGATCGTCAGCCACTCGATTAATCGAGCGATTTTTGCTCGTGTCTCGCCAGAGCAATTTGCTTGAAGATATTTCTTTAGAAGCTTCCCGTAACGCGGATCATTAATATCCTTGCAGGAGGGCAGACAACCAGTTTCTGCGATGCCACCAGCGATATCTTGAGCTAATCGTTTTGTTTCGTAGGGAAGTGTTGCCACATGAACCTTATTCACATTGGATAGTAACGAATTTGGAATCCAAACACCAGACGGATGCTTGGTTCCTAGCACACCAGCGGCGACACCCATACCAAACGTGGTTTCATTGTTAATTATCATCTGCGTGAGTTTCTCCCTGAATACCTTTTCAGAAAGACCGTTTGCTCGCGCCATTAATGCTGCCGCGCCAACCATCACATCACCCTGTCCTGCGACGCAGCCACCAATCGCTGCCCGATACGATGCAATAAAGTTCATAACTGCTTTCAGAGAATACGCGTACTCTCTACACATAAAAACACGTTCTTTTGGAACGAACACATCCTCAAATAACAAATAGGCCTGGGTAATACCACCGATATCCACTGGAGCGTCAAAGCCTTCTTCTTGTTCCCGGGTATCACTTGGTCGTCGCGTCTCAATAATCGTCAGGTTCTCAATGTCTCGAGGAATGACAAATGAAATCGCGTAGTCTTTATCTTCTTCCTTATATCCGGTTCCAGGCATGACAAGGATCTCGTTTGCTGCAGCGACACCACAGATCATCACTTTTGCACCCCGAACGATGATTCCATCTTTTCTTTTTTCAACAACATGGAGGCTTAGATCAGGGTCACATTGCTGTGACGGTGATTTTGAACGATCACCTTTCGCGTCCGTGAGTGCGCCCGTAAGCGTGATGTCTTTCTTCTGTGCGTCTATAAGCCAGGTCTGAAGTTTTTTATGATACTCAGTTCCCAGGTCATGGTCCATATCGTAGGTCGTCGCCCACATTGCATTAATCGCGTTGAACCCAACACATCGACCACCGGTGCACGTACCGGTAAGGTTGAACATCAACCGTTTCATGCGGACATTCGCTATCATATCCTCAGGTCCCTGGACAATAGAGAGATACCGAGATATTGGTTCACCGGTGAGATGAGAATTTGTCGTCAGAATATTCTTATACTCTGGTTTATGAGCGGCATCAAAAATCTGTGCATGACCCTCGATTGTTCGTTTTGTCGCAGCATGTGTCGTTACATCCTTGATTAGTTCCCCGAACTTGTAAATATTTGGCCGCATCATTCGAAGGCTTTCTTTATACTCTTTCGAGGTTTTCATATGTCATTTCTCCTTATAGGTGAACTCCCATTGACACCAGAGGTTTTCTGGGTGGCTGTCTGGTGGACAGACAGTACATTTCACAATTATGTCTGGATTAAATTCTTTTGCAAACGCTTTGAGAAACCCAAAACGAACAGGTTTGCAGCCAAACTCCTTCAATCCTTTGCTCACTCGTGTGTTTTGGACGCGGCAGCGGACATTCCGAATTACCGCATGTTCTTTTTTTATGGTGATTTCTTTGTCTTCAAGGTCGACTGCCCAGGTAGTGTACTGCAATGCGTTCATCATAGACGGAATATCGTTCTCGGTGATCCCAAGGAATTCTTTGAGTTTTCGCGCCTCAATTTTCCCCATCACTTCCCATACATGTGCATCAATATCTGTTGCAGTTTTGGTTCCATATGCTTGCTCGATCCCAAGGAAATACAATCCGTCGACAGACCAAAGGTTCCGCAGCTGCATAAAAATGTAGTCAGGTATTTTTTCTTTCGGAAGTTGAGAGAGAAGCTTCACGTCGTCATTCCTACTCATACATACCACTGTAAAGAGTTCTGCTCAGATCCTGAGCATGTTTTCTAAGTGAAGAAATTGAAATAGTTACCCCATTTTTTCTTTAATCGCACTCGTCAACTTCGGTAGAATCTCGTAGAGATCCCCGACAATCCCGTAGTCAGCGGATTTAAAGATCAGCGCCTCTGGGTCTTTGTTGATTGCGACGATGACACCAGAGTCACGCATCCCTGCGATATGTTGGATCTGACCAGAGATCCCACAGGCGACGTAGAGCTTTGGTTTTACCTTATGGCCGGATAATCCGATCCAGTGATCCTCAGACAGCCATTTCAGGTCTGCTGCGATAGGACGGGAGCATCCAACGGTCCTGCCTTTGAGGACGTCCGCAAGCTCACTGACCAATTTGATATCTTCTTTCTTTTTGAATCCTCTGCCGCAGGAGACAATGATTACCGCGTCCTCAACGTTCACTCCCTCTGATTTCATCTCCTGGACTCTCTGGATTTTTGAGGGGGAATGTTCGCTGTCGAATTTCTTTTTGATGATTTCCCCTTTTTGATGTGGGTTCTTTGGTAACGGATCGAATACCTTCGAAGGGATCGTGACAATCTGCGGGTGTGATGTGAACTGCTCTACTGCGATTGCATTGCCGCTATACACGATCCGTTCTGTGGTCAGTTTCTTATCGTGAAGGTATAACTTTGTGCAATCCATGACGCAGCCGGCATCCAGCTTTGCTGCAAGCCTTCCAGCAAGTTCTTTACCGTTTTTATTCGAGCCAATAAGCACGATCTCAATACTATGTTCTTTGATAATATGTTCAAGGATGCTGGTGTACTCTTCTGCTTTGAACTGATGTTGCGACGTCTCCGCAACAACCACCAGATCAGCACCATGCTCCAGGTACTCTGTTGCATGCTCATCATGACCGACGGCAACTGCAATGACTTTCTTATGAAGCTCCTTTGCAAGCTCACTTGCTTTATGCAGTAATTCCAAGGTCAACTTCTTCTCATCAGAATAGACTAGTACCATGGTTCTCACCTCAACACTCCGACTTTGGCAAGCTCGTCAACGAGTTTTCCAACTGATTGATCAAGGTCATTTTGATAGATGATGTTCTTCCGCTGCATCGGAATTCCTTTGATATCCAGAGTCTGTAGCTTTGGCACTAGTGCCTCCGCAGTAACCCCGGTCGCAGGCCATTCATGAATCGGTTTACTGGATGATGCAAGAATTGCCATGAGACTGGGGAGCCGCGGTTGATTGATTTCTTTTGTCACGGTAATTAACACAGGAAACGGGGATTCAATAATGATTGCTTTCTCTCCAAGGTTCCTTTCTGCAATTACTTTATTTTGTTCCACGGTCACCTGTTGCGCATAGGTTATCTGCGGGATATTCAGCAGTCCAGCGATACGTGGCCCCATTTGACCTGAGAACATATCAATGGATGCCTCACCACAGAGGATGATATCGTAACTCCCAATTTTCTGAATCGCACCAGCTAAGAGATGAGCGATCACATGGTAATCAGCATGTTCCGGTGGCGGGATTAAAACGCCTTCGTCTGCACCCATGGCAAGCAGCTCTTTCATTCGTTCCTTTGCATCAGGGGCACCGACGGTAAGAATCGTGATTTTCCCACCATGTTTTTCTTTAATCTTGATTGCTTCCTCGAGTGCGTTTTTATCCATGTCACTAATCTTCTGAGGCACGCCCACAAGAATCGGTTTTTTCGTAGATGAGTCAACCTTTATCTCTGCGACATCAACCACTTGTTTCGCACACACGATGATGTTCATTTCAACACTCCTTTCTTTTGTCTTTCCAGCTCCCGTAAATCCTTTCTTTTTATTTTTCCACTCTGCGTCTTTGGAAGCTCTGTTACAAACTCGATTTCCCGCGGATATTTATATGGAGCCGCGACCTTCTTTGTATGCTCCTGGATCTCCTTTACCATGTTCTCTGATGCGTTCTTCCTATCACGCAGCACCACATACGCCTTGATGATAGTCCCTCGCATCTGATCAGGGCTTGCAACCACCGCGCACTCCAACACCTCCGGATGGGAGATGATCGCTGATTCGACTTCGAAGGGTGAGATCCGATAGCCGCTCGCCTTGATCAGGTCATCGTTCCTCCCGCTGAACCAAAAGTACCCCTCTTCGTCTTGATAGAGTACGTCACCGCTGAGGAACCAGTCGCCGCTGAAACTCTCTTTTGTTTTCTCTGGTTTGTTCCAATATTCTTTAAAAAGCCCGGGATCTGTTTTCTTCACCGCGAGTGCGCCAGTTTCACCAACTGGAACTGGTTTTCCGTTTTCGTCGAGAAGCGCGCAGATATGACCGGGTTGTGGTTTCCCACAGGACCCGAGTTTAATCTTCATGTCACGCATATTGGAGAGATACACCATCACCTCGGTCATGCCTATTCCATCATGGGCATCCAACCCGAACCGTCGTTTCCACTCTTTGATGACCTCAGGGTTCAAGGGTTCACCAGCGGAGATACAATGACGTAACGCGGAGAGATCGTAGTTTTTCTCCGCGTCTTTTATGGTGAGAAACATTCGATACGCGGTCGGTACAGAAGCAAGGTTCGTCACCCGATATTTTTCCATGAGTTCAAACCAATGTACCGGGTCGAACTTCCCGTCATAGACAAATGTGGATATCCCCCAACGCCAGGTGTACAAAAACCCGTTTCCCAGCGGATAAATCCAGTTGAGATCACCGGTATGAGCAACGATATCGGTTTCCAGAGCATTCTGCCAGAAGATAACACTAGGGTCGTTCCCCGGGACCCATCGGTGGAGATGCACTGCTCCTTTGGGGTTACCCGTGGTGCCTGAGGTGTAACAGAAAAATGCGATGTCTGTGCTCTTTGTCGGCTCCAAATCAAGATTGCTGGAGGATCCTTTCATAAGCTCGTCATAGGAGAGTTCTCCTGTTTGTGCGTCACCAACCACGATAATATGTTCTAGGGTCTTGCAGTTCTTTTGAATGGCATGAACCTCTTTGACAAACTTAGGGGTAGTGATCACTGCTTTTGCACTGCTGTCATTAATTCGA
>JAPKYG010000023.1 GCA_026394435.1 Methanobacteriota archaeon
TTAACGAAAACGTTTGGTTCGATTACAGCGATACAGGATTTTACCGTTGAGATCCCTGATGGCCGTATTTTTGGTCTTCTTGGGCCGAACGGTGCAGGTAAGACGACGACAATGCGAATGCTCTCCTGCCTCATCCGACCGACAGCGGGGAGCGCACATATCGATTCGTATGAGATTGGGAAGAAAGAAGACGCGCAGAAAATCCGTGGTATGATTGGTCTGCTCCCAGAGGTACCCGGTTTGTATGAAACCCTTGGGGCATTCAAGAACCTTGATTACTACGCACAGCTCTATGGCATCCCTAAGACACAGCGTGAAGAATCAATAAAGACGACGCTCACAAACCTTGGTTTGTGGGATCGACGAAACGAGCCGGTTGGCGGGTTTTCCAAAGGGATGAAACAGAAGATTGCTATCGCGCGTGCATTAATCCATGACCCAAAATATATTTTTCTTGATGAACCGACCGCAAGTCTAGACCCAGCAGCAGCAAAAATGGTTCGAGAGTACATCCTTGAGTTGAAATCCCAGGGTGACACGATTCTTATCAACACGCATAATCTTTCGGAAGCAGAACGGATCTGTGACACGGTCGCGCTGGTGAAAAACAGAACCGTAAAGGTTGGGAGTCCAAAAGAGTTAGCGCGAGGGTTGTTTGCGCGAACAATCAGCATTACGATGCAGAAGATCCCACCGTCGTTACTCAAGGATATTTCGTCTCTGGATTTTGTCTCACAAGCACAGGTGAACGGGAATCAGTTGGTCTTGAATGTGAGGAACCCAGAAGAAGACAACCCACAGGTTATCTCCTGGCTGATGAAACAAGGCTTGCATGTTCAATTTGTCACCGAGGAGGAACATTCTCTAGAAGATGTATATCTGAAACTCATCGAGGAGGGTGGTCGGTAATGCGCTGGAGGAACGCATGGATTGTGATGCGCAAGGACCTTGATGAGTTCAAGAAACAGAAACTCGTGATCGGGTCGATCATCGCAATGCCAATCGTCCTAGGAGTTGTCTTACCGCTTGTTATGTTTGTACCGATGGTGACCATGGTGCCTCTTGAGAGGCCATGGGACGTCGACGGACTTCTTGAAATTGGTACATTACCTGATGATGCTCGTGCGCCGTGGACAAATCAGACAATGGAAAATACTTCGCTTAGTTCAACAGTCGTCAGTCATAAAATTCTCAAAAACACTCATCTCAATAATTGTATCATATTGTCTTGTGTTCTTGATAACACAACAGTGGTAGATTCAACTATTCAAAATAGTTCTCTTTCCAGTTCATTTCTCAATAACGTAACGGTGATTCGTTCAGAGGGAACAGGACTGGATGGGAGATACGTCCTTGCTGTTTCATCAAACCTAGCATTTACAAAAACTAAACCATCGGATATCGATCGGGTGCTTCCAATGATGTTCAACATGGTGCTTATGATCTTTATTATTGTACCTGCGACCCTTCCGACGATTATAGCCACGTATAGTATTGTCGGAGAGAAGAATAATCGGAGTTTAGAGCCATTGCTTGCGACACCGACAACCGATGGTGAGTTGCTCGCTGGGAAGATTTTTTCTGCGTTTATTCCCTCGATGGGATCGACGCTGCTTGCATTCACGTTAGGGGTAGTTTTACTTGATGTTGTACTGATCCCAAAGGTAGCATATCCCTTATTACCGAATCTCACATGGATTTTATCGATACTTTTACTTGCGCCAACCGCTTGTTTAATGAGTGTTCTTGCCTGCGTCTTGGTTTCCTCAAAAGTCAGTGATGTTCGGGCGGCGCAACAACTCGGGGGGTTCATTGTCATGCCCGTCGTGGTGCTTATGCTTGGTGTTTTATCCGGGTTTATTTTTCTTTCACCAGTCATGATTTTTATTTTTTCAGGGTTGTACGGGAGTATTGATCTTGGGTTGTTTTATTTTGTGATTTGGGATAGAATTGGGAAAAAACTATATTTATGATGCTGTATAATTATTTATAAATAGGATAATTACTGGGTATATTTTTTGAGAAAAACAGGGTCCCTGAGTAATTTTTTCAGTAATGAACCAAAATAGGGGCCATGGGATGAAAAGACTATAGGAATTCTTTCAGCTTCATTTTTTCTGGATTCAGGATATAATGTTTTCTAATAAACATCAACGTTTGCATAATCGTTATCTTCTCGATAATACCAGGGTGCAGCGCAACCACTGAATCAGAAAACTTTTTCGCTTGTTTAATATCCTCAGCAGTGAACGTTATAACCCAGTCGTACTCACCATGGACATAAGAACTGCTTTCAATAGTAATCCCTAATTCTGCGACAAGGTCTTCCAATTTTCTTGAAATGATTTTATCGACTGTTTTTTCTTCGAGTTGTTTCGTGGTTCTTTTCACCATTAATATAAAATGAATAAGTCCTATTTTCTCTTCATTAAAAATCGCGGTATACCCCCAAATCAAGCCTTTTTCTTCTAATCGTTTGATGAATCTCCATGTTT
>JAPKYG010000001.1 GCA_026394435.1 Methanobacteriota archaeon
ATACACAACACCCATGAACATGAACACCACTCCTGGAATTATGGTCAGGATGCTTAACCCAAGGATATATTCTCGTAAAAACCCGATTATTCTTCCGCTCATTTTTCTTTCACCTCAATATGATTTTGCAAATCTCATCCATGTTTTCGCACGCGCACCGCACACCGGACACGGGTCTGTACACACTGCGTTTTCAATCGGTTCCCCTAATGTGTTCCCCTCTAAAACATTTTCTATTTCTAACGCACAGTCTTTATTCCCGCACCAGGGGAGCGCAACAATACCTGTTTTCTCCTTTGCTTCCTCGGCCGTCAACACAGAATGCATATTTTCGTTCAGAAGCTTTTCCGCATTAGCGTAGATGGTTTGAACGAGTGCTTGGAGTTCAGCTTGTATTGCTTTTTCTGCGTCTTTCAAAGGTACTGATTTCTTTTTGCTGATGTCTCGTCGTACCATCGTGAGTTCATTTTTTTCGACATCTTTTGGTCCGATTTCTACTCGCAGAGGTACTCCTTTTAACTCCCAGTCATAATATTTATTTCCAGGGGTTGTCTCCCGGTCGTCGATATGGGATCGTATCCCCTCATGAAGCAGTTTCTTGTGCAACGTTTCACTTGCTTCGAGAACACCTTTTTCTTTTCCTTTAAAAATAATTGGTATAATCACTACCTGAAGCGGCGCTACCTCGGGAGGTATGATGAGTCCTTTGTTGTCCCCATGAACCCCAACGAGTGCACCAAGTAATCGCTCGCTCATACCGTACGTGGTCTGATGACAGAACGCATGAGCCCCTTTTTCTGTTTCATAGGAGATCTCATACGGTTTAGCAAAATTATCACGGTACTGATGAATAGACCCTATCTGCAGGGTTCTTCCCGATGACATAAGCACGTCGATGCTGATGGTATAGTACGCCCCGGCGAATTTATCCCACTCCGGTCGTTTACTGAACACATAGGGTAAGCAGAGTTTCTGTAAAAGTCGGTGTGCTATCTCTTTATCTTCTTTTATCTGCCGTTCTGCGTCCTCAAAATCAACGTGACAGGTGTGTGCCTCAAAGAAATGGATCTCTCGTACCCGGATAAACGCTCGTGTTTGCTTCGTTTCGTAGCGGAAGGTATTTACGATTTGGAAGGTCTTTAACGGTAAGTCGGTATGGGAACGAATCCAGAGTGAGAATATCGGGTACATTGCGGTCTCTGAGGTTGGTCGAAGAAGCCAGCGTTCTTCCAGTTGGTTGATACCTGCGTGAGTGACCCAGAATACTTCTTTTCCGAATCCTTCGATATGCTCTTCTTCTTTTTTAAAGAACGACTCAGGTATTAACAATGGAAAACAGACTTCTTCATGGTTGGTTTTTATCATCTCATCCCTGATAAGGCGGTCAACGTTGTTCATCAGTTTCCAGCCATAGGGTCTCCAGATGTTCATCCCTTTGATTGGATATCGTTTATCACATAAGTCAGCAAGTTCAACTATTTCGTTGTACCACTCGTTGAAATCCTCGCTTTTTTTTACCTTTGTCTCTGGCATAGCCTTTTCACTATTTCAACCAAAAAGAGATATCTTGTTTTTAAAGATACTGGTTTGTTTCTATACCCCTCTGCCTTCCTTTGCTTTTCTTCGAAGTTCTGTTGACCTACATTTCCGGCATCGCTCTGCTTTAATTGCGTTGGATGCACCACATTTCAT
>JAPKYG010000033.1 GCA_026394435.1 Methanobacteriota archaeon
ACAATCCCGTTCTCGCTGCTATCTTGGCAGGCACGAAAAGCGTGGGTGCTGCCAGCCAACGGTTGAAACGCTGGATGCTTGATCAATTAAAAGGAAGGGCAAGGCCTTCTTGTCGCCCTGCCTAAAAGTGCAAAAGTTTTGTTAGAATTTACTAAAAGAAAAAAAGAGAACACAATCTCATATTATTCGTTTTTTCGTTCCCTGGTAGTCACTCTTGGAACTCCTGTCTGCCTGCGCAACAACATTTATATACCATTTCTTTTATGCCTTACTTCCCTGTCTCTACCAGACATGATCGGGCAATTCTCCAAGAATCCCGGTAAGTAACAGTCTCAATGGTTTTTGGCTGTTCCGGAAATGTCACGGTTGAGACAAAGTGAGATCACGAATACTTACAAGATAAAAACAGAGGATATATTATGGCAAATATCCACCATCCAAAACGAGGGTCACACGGTTATTGGCCACGGAAACGAGCGAAAACAGAAACGCCTCATATCAAAAGCTGGGCAGAAGGCAACGACAAACCAAAAATCCAAGGATTCTTCGGATACAAGGCCGGAATGACCCATGCATTTATCGTCGACTACCGACCAACCTCGACAACTTCAGGTAGAGAAGTAAAAATCGCAGTGACCGTCGTAGAAACACCACCAATAAAAGTCGCAGCAGTCCGAACGTACCAACGATCAGCCTATGGATTACAATGCAGTGGTGAGATCTGGGCCGAGAAACTTGATCCTGAATTGGCACGCAGTATCCCTCTTGCGAAAAACCTGAAAGAGAAAAACTGGGACATCACCAAAGATGCCGAGGAAATCCGAGTAATCGTCTATACACAACCGAAACTTGTGACAAGCACCCCGAAGAAAGCACCAGAGATCAGCGAGGTAAAGATAGGTGGCGGAAGCATCGACGATCAAATCAAATACGCAAAGGAACTCCTTGGAAAAGAACTGAAGATTTCTGACGTCATTAAGGAAGGAGACATGCTCGATACCATTGCCATCACCAAGGGAAAAGGATGGCAAGGCACCGTTAAAAGACATCACGTTAAACTCTTATCGCATAAAAACTCTAAACACCGCAGAATGATCGGTACCGCTGGTTCCTGGCACCCAAGCTGGGTGCAAGCAACCGTCCCACAAGCAGGACAGATGGGGTACCATCAGCGAACCGAATACAATAAACGTGTTCTGAAAGTCGGAGAAAACGGCGAGGAAATCACCCCTGCTGGCGGATTCCCGAACTACGGTGTGATACGTAACTCCTACATCATTGTGCATGGTTCTATCCCGGGACCGGTCAAACGACTAATTGGTATGCGAGACGCAGTTCGATACCAACGTGGTGTGAAAATCCAGAAACCAGAGATCACCTACATCTCAACAACCAGTAAACAAGGTGCATAATCATGACAAAAGTAAATGTCTACAGCATGGATGGAACCGTAAAAGAAAAAATTGATTTACCAAAAATCTTCGATACACCGTACCGTCCTGACATCATTAAAAAATCATTTGAGGTCATTCGTTCAAACCAACGGCAACCCTATGGATCTGATCCTCTAGCTGGAACACGACATGCAGTTGCATCCGTCGGAAAAGGCAGAGGAATGTCGCGTGTCCCACGGTTAACCCAAGGTCAAGCAGCAGCATTAGCCCCCTGTGTCGTGGGCGGTAGACGTGCACATCCGCCCAAAGTTGAGCGAAACTGGAAAGAAAAGATGAACAAGAAAGAAAATAAGCTTGCACGAAACTCTGCTCTTGCAGCAACAGCAGATACAGAAGTTGTGAAAAAACGAGGGCATCGTTTCGATGATAAAATCACTTTACCTATTATTGTTGATGATGATTTTGAAAAGATTAAAAAAACCAAAGAAGTCATTGAAGTCTTGGAGAAAATCGGCATTTACTCTGATGTCCTCCGGTCAGCAAACGGGAAACATGTACGTGCGGGTAAAGGAAAAATGAGAGGACGCAGGTACCGTACACCAAAATCATTACTCATTGTCTCAACAAAAGAAACCATAGAGAAGAGCTCCGATAATTTAAGCGGCGTCGATATCGCAAAACCACATCAACTCAATATTGAACATCTCGCACCTGGCGGGATTGCTGGCAGACTTACGATCTTTACGAAATCCGCGTTAACGCAGTTAGGGGGCGCTAAATAATGGTAACTGATCCATATGCAATCGTTTTATATCCATTTGTGACAGAAAAATCAATGAGTCATATGGAGAAAAACAACGCTTTAGAGTTTGTGGTGAAAAGAACCGCGAACAAATCCTTGATTAAAAAAGCAGTTGAACAAATGTTTGCCGTGAAAGTAAAATCAGTAAACACACGGATAACACAGAAAGGAAAACACGCAACTGTCGTCTTCATGCCTGAATACAAGGCAGAGGATCTCGGGATGCGCATAGGAGTCTTCTAAAGGGGTGAACTATGGGAAAGAATCTTATCCAGCAACGCCGAGGACGGACACGAGGTCGATATACGGTCCCGTCACATAAATACCGAGGAAACATACAGTACGGCAATGATAGAAACACGAAGGGCGTTGTTGAAGGACTCATTCATGATCCAGGTCGAAGCGCTCCTGTTGCTCAGGTGCGAATGGAGAATAACAAAAAAGTATTAATGATAGCAACAGAAGGAACCTCAGTCGGTCGTGAAGTGAAGTTCACGGCAAGTAAAGCTGACTGTGAACTCGGGAACATCATGCCGATCGGGAATGTTCCGGACGGGTATCCGATTTACAATATTGAAATCACACCAGGTGACGGGGGAAAAATGGTACGAGCTGGCGGTAGTGGCGCGTATGTGATCTCCCATGATGCACGAAAAACAATCATTAAACTTCCCTCAGGTCAATTCAAAACATTAGATTCTTTATGTAGAGCAACTGTTGGGATCGCTGCCGGTGGCGGACGGCAAGAGAAACCATTCATGAAAGCAGGGAAGAAATGGAATGCACAACGCGGTAAAGGCAGAAATTACCCAGTTGTAAGAGGAGTTGCAATGAATCCAGTGGATCATCCTCACGGTGGTGGAAGTCATCAGCATGTTGGAAAACCAAGTTGTGTATCACGTGGTGCGCCCCCTGGTAGAAAAGTTGGAAATATTGCTGCTCGGAGAACTGGAAGAAGGTAACGACCATGGCACAAACCAAATTTGGATCATCAGCGAAAAGCAGACGGAAAAGAGACCGAAAAAAAGTAGAGGTACGAAAAAAAGAATTCCAATACCAAGGAAGAACCTTGGAGGATCTTCAAAAACTTTCTATCGAGGAATTACTCCCTCTACTTACCTCACGTTCCCGCAGAACATTGAAACGCGGATTATCCAAAGATGAGAACAAATTGATGAATGACATCAAAACCGCAAAACAAGGGGACTTGATCAGAACACACTGCAGAAATATGATTGTCTTGCCTCATTTTGTTGGTCATAATATTTTGATACATAATGGGAAGGAGTTCGAACGGGTGAATATTCAGCCCCAGATGATCGGGCATTACCTCGGGGAATTCGCGTTAACCCGCAAGAAAGTAAAACACACAGGACCTGGTGTTGGAGCCACCAGAGGTTCCAAATTCATGCCATTGAAGTGATGAACCATGCCGAAATATTCAGCTGAGAAAGACCTAGAAAAAAGCGCACGAGCCTATGGATATGAGCTGCACTGTTCTCAGAAAGATTCCATGAACATTGCACATGCGTTACGAGGAATGTCTGTTGAAGCGGCAAAGAAGTACCTCGAAGAAGTCATCGCTATGAAACGGGCACTCCCTGCGATATACCATAAGAAGAAACGACTGCATCAAAAAGGCATCGGCCCAGGGAGTTTCCCGGAGAAAGCAGCACGGTACATGTTAAAGATACTCGAGAACGCAGAGAACAACGCAGAATACAAAGGCTTTGACGTTGACAACATGAAAATTACACATATCTCCGCATATCAAGGCAGAATCATCAAAGGAATCATGCCACGAGCGCATGGCAGAGCGACCGATAAGAATGAAACTACGACCGATGTCGAAATTATTCTTGAAGAGGTAGAATAATGGCAAATGAACGCAAGTTTATTAGAGAGAACGCCAAGCGATCGTTGATCAAGAAGTTCCTAGTCAAAGAAATCGAAGGCGCAGGTTTTGGCGGCATGAGCATCCAACGGACCCCGATTGGAACCAGAGTCAACATCCTTGTCGAACGACCAGGCATGGTAATTGGGAAGAGTGGTGCAAAAATAAAGGAACTTACAGATTCGATTCGTACCAAGTTTAATGTTGATAACCCGCAAATTGAAATACAAGAAGCAGGGTCAAGTGCATCCTTAAACGCTCAAATCATGGCAGAGAAACTGGCTGAAGCACTGGAGCGAGGATGGCATTTCAGACGAGCAGGGCACTCTACAGTACGACGGATAATGCAATCGGGTGCAAAAGGCTGCCAAGTCATTCTCGCAGGGAAACTAACTGGAGAACGACACCGAACAGAGAAATTCACTGAAGGGCATGTGAAATATTGTGGTGAACCCGTAAAAGAAGTCATGGATATCGGCCTCGCAACCGCGAAACTCAAACCCGGAGTTCTTGGAGTTAAAGTAAGAATCATGAGACCAGACGCGAAACTGCCCGATGAAATTACGTATAAACTTGTAGCAAAAGAGGAAGTAAAACCAGAAATAAAAATCGAAGCAAAACCACCAGAGCCGAAACTAGAGAAAAAAACTGATATTAAACTCATTACAACGATTCAAGGAATTGGCCCATCCGTCTTGAAAAAACTGGAGAAAGCAAAGATCACCTCACTTGAAGAATTATACACCATGAACCTTGATGATCTCATTGCAATAGATGGCATCGGCAACAAAACCGCTGAATTGATAGTGAAAAACATTAGAAAATTACTAGAAGAGGGTACCGAAAATGGTTCTTAAGCCTAAAGAAATCAGACAGATGACTCCTGAAGAAAGGGGCGAGAAACTTAAAGAGTTGAAAGAAGATCTTATGCATGAACGCGGAATATCAGCAATGGGGGGGTCGTCACCATCTCCTGGAAAAATCAGGCAGATACGACAATCCATTGCAAGGATTCTAACGATCATGCAGGAGGAAGGAGAACATAAATGAGTGATATATGCCCAAAGTGTGGCCTCCCAAAAGAAATCTGTGTCTGTGAAGAAATAGCACGGGAACAGCAAAGCATCACTATAGCTGTTGACAAGCGACGATATGGAAAGACGATGACTGTCGTTGACGGTCTGAACCCCCATGATCTCGACATGAATGCGCTGGTCAGCAATCTCAAATCAATCTGCGCCTGCGGTGGAACCATCAAGGAAGGCAGAATCGAATTACAGGGAGATCACCGAGCAAAAGTAAAGGACGCATTGGAGAAACTCGGATTCACTGTTGACGTGATCTAAACCAACCATCTGACGCCCATAGTGCGTCACGGACGGAACCTATGGAACACGAGCCGATCACCAGTGATGAACTCATTGGCAGAATGGTCACTATCATCGAGTGCACCGATCCTTCCTGGATGAATCTATCAGGACTCATCATCGATGAGACAAAACACACGTTCCTCATCGAAACCGACAAGAAACAAAAACGAATCGCAAAGCAAACAGCAACGTTTGCATTTGAATATCACGGTAAAAAAACCATCGTGAAAGGAACACGATTGGTCTATCGACCTGAAGAAAGAATAAAAAAACAAGGTGAAGACATTGGCAGAAAAAAAGGAAGCACGAAACATAGGGTTGAATGTCAAACCACCCAGCGATAGCTGTAACGATCAGGATTGCCCATTTCATGGGACGTTACCTGTAAGAGGACAAGTAATCATGGGAACGGTAGTGTCAACTAAAAGGCAAAATACGGTCTCTGTCGAACGAGAATTCATGCACTATGTGAAGAAATACGAGCGATACGAAAAACGGACATCAACCTATCATGCTCACTGTCCACCCTGTATGAATCTCACGGTGGGCGATACAGTCCGGATCGCGGAATGTCGACCATTAAGTAAAACCGTGTCATTTGTGACCGTTGAAAAAGTGTAAATTTGGTGAAAGAACATGAAAGGAATAGCTGGTAGAATGATGCGAGGGTTGCCGGTAGGCGCCCGTTTAACTTGTATTGATAACACTGGTGCAAAAGTTGTACAAATCATCATGACAGTGAAGATTAAAGGTGTTCATCGTCGAACCCCAACTGCTGGCGTTGGTGATTTGGTAATAGTAAGTGTTAAAAAAGGAGCGACGGAGATGAGACGGCAGATCTTAAAAGCGGTGATTGTCCGTCAGAGACGTCCTTTCCGACGCCCGGATGGCCTCATGGTTCAATTTGAGGATAACGCTGCAGTATTAATAACAGATACTGGAGAAACAAAAGGAACGATGATAAAAGGCCCTGTTGCAATAGAAGCCGCAGAACGATGGCCAAAGATAGCTGCGTTAGCAGCAACAATTCTCTGAAGTGAGTGATATGATATCAATAAAACCAAGAAAACAACGATACATGCTCTATAACGCACCTCTTCATAAAAAGAGAAAATGGATTTCTTCGCATCTCGCAGAGAACCTTCTGTTGAAATATGACCGTCGCAGTCTGCCTGTTGTGAAAGTAGACACGGTTAAAGTCATGCGTGGAAACTACCGGGGGCATGAGGATAAAATTTCAAAAGTCAACGTACGAGACCAGACCGTGGAAATTGAAGGAGTAACTATCACCACTGCGAAAGGAACAAAGATAGCCAAACCAATCCACGCAAGTACTTTACTTATCACTAAATTAAATATTACTGATAAATGGCGACGGCAGAAACTGGAGAGCGGACTCTCGGAGACAACGAAGAAAGAAATTGAAAAAGAAGCATCAGAACAACTCAAGGCACATGAGGCTGAACAGAAAGCAGAAGAGGAAGCAGCGAAAGCAGAAGAAAAACAGAAAGAAGAGACAAAAGAATCCCCTAAAGAAGAGGAAACCATGGAGCTTCCTGAAAAAACCGTAGAACCAGCTGTAAAAGAAGAAATACCGGAAGAAAAAGTCGAAGAGAAGAGCACTGAACCGCCGAAAAAGAAACCAGCAACAAAAAAACCTACTACCAAAACCACAAAAAAGAAAAAAGAAGAAGGTGAAACATGAGCAAACACCTGAAAAGACTCGCAGCACCGCGAGTATTACGACTCCATCGAAAAGAACGAGCATTAACGATTCGTGCCGCACCAGGCCCACATCCGTTAGAGCTAGCCATTCCCATTGGGTTAGTTGTACGAGATTACCTTAGTTTATGTGACACATATAAGGAAGCACGAAAAATCGTGTCCAATGGAGATATCCTCGTTGATGGAGTAAAACGAAAGAACATCAAATTCCCTTGCGGACTCATGGATGTCATCTCCATTCCTAAAATGCGTAAGAATGTTCGAATCCTCTTTGATCGAAACGGGAAATTCATCCTCGTACCAATCTCAGAAAGCGATGCAGAATGGAAACTCTGCCGTATACAAAACAAAACGATAGTGAAAGGAAAGAAAGTGCAGCTCAACCTCCACGACGGTAAAAACAAACTCGTAGAGAAAGACGAATACAAAACCGGAGATGTCCTAAAAATTTCTTTCAAGGAAAATAAAATCGATGATGTGTATAGGTTTGCCAAAGGAACCGTGTCGATGATCATTGGTGGAACGCACATTGGAGAGATTGCGAGTATCGACGAAATTCAGGTTGTTGCTTCGTCAAAACCCAATCTTGCAAAAATGAAAGGAGAAAAAGAATTTTCCACCATCGCAGAGCATGTGTTCCCTATTGGGAAAACCAAGCCGGCTATAGCACTTCCTGAGGTGAGAATGCAATGAGCGCGAAGAAAGCAGCTGCACCAAAAACTCATAAAACAATAACGCGTCAGAAAAAATCTGCTACAAAGAAAAAAGAAGAAAAAAAATCTATGAAGCCACGCATCGCAAAAGTGACTATTAATATAGGTGTTGGCGAATCAGGTGAAAAACTCAAGAAAGCAGAATCGGTTTTAGAGGGTGTCACCAAACAAAAACCAATTCAAACCCTTTCAAAAACAACCAACAAAGACTGGGGTCTACGGAAATTCATGCCGATTGGCTGCAAAGTCACGTTGCGAAAGAAAGCTGCAGAGACATTTTTAATAAACGCGTTAAAAATCCGAGAGAATAAAATCTCAGAATACTCATTTGACAATCAAGGGAATTTCTCATTTGGAGTACCAGATCATACCCTCTTTGAGGGACAGAAGTACGATCCAAATATCGGGATCTTTGGTATGGATATCTGTGTCACCGTGGAAAACCCCGGGTACCGGATTAAACATCGCCGAATTGACCAACGGAAAATCCCGCAGCGGCATCAACTCACTAAAGAAGCAACTAAGCAATTTATTACCGAAGCATTTAACGTAGAGGTCGTAGAATGAGAATCAAAGAGCGGAAGAAAATGTACGGCAGGAAAATAGGATGCGAACAATGTGGCAGAAAACGCGGGATCATACGACGCTATGGACTTCATCTCTGTAGACAATGCTTCAGAGATAAAGCAGAAGAACTGGGTTTTAAAAAATACGATTAGAGGTTGTTGAAGATTATGTTAAACGATCCATTGGCAGACGCATTATCAATCATCAGAAACGCAGAGATGCGAGGAATCCATAAATGTATTATCCGACCCTCATCAAAACTCGTTGGCGGGGTCCTAAATCTCTTAAAAGAGAAAGGATATCTTGGCAACTTCGAGTACGTCGAGGACGGAAAAGCAGGCATCTATCAAGTGGAACTCCTGGGAAGCATCAACAACTGCGGTGTCATTAAACCACGCTACCCCATCAAAGTCCAAGAGATGGATAAATGGGAGGCGCGGTATCTCCCCGCACGTGATTTCGGGTTACTAATCCTCACAACCACCGAGGGTATTATCGCTCATGACGAAGCACGAAAGAAAGGCATCGGAGGAAAACTCCTCGCGTATGTGTACTAAAGAGTAAGATTCATATGGTAAAGACAGCTGAAATAAAAGAAGAAATCAAAATCCCTGACGGCGTACAGATTACTGTTGAGGGGAAAACCGTTCACGTGAAAGGTCAAAAAGGAGCAATGTCAAAGCTCCTATCACATCCTAAGATAAATCTTGCGGTTAACGGCAACATCATACAGGTCTCGTGTTCACAGTCACCCCGTCGAAAAGAAAAAGCATTGATTGGGACTTACAAAGCCCATATCAGAAACATGATCAAAGGTGTTACACAAGGATACGAATGTAAGATGAAAACATTGTTCTCCCATTTCCCTATAAAAAACAGTGTCGAAGGAAATCAACTAGTGATTCAGAACTTCCTTGGAGAGCGATTCCCTCGAAGAGCAGATATCCTTGAAAATGTTAAAATTGAGGTTAAAGGAGAAATCCTCATACTCACCAGCATCGACAAAGAGAAAGTAGGACAAACCGCTGCGAATATCGAACGGGCAACCAAAGTGAAAAACAGAGATATCCGGGTGTTCCAAGATGGTATCTATATTGTCAAGAGAGGGTAAACCATGACAAAAGAAGCTGTTCTAAAAGAGTTCGAGGCATTGAAAGGTGTCGGAAAAGTAAAAGCGAAACTTCTCTATGATAATGGATTCGATTCCATGGATAAACTGAAAAAAGCTAAGATAAAAGATCTTACAAAACTCAAAGGAATAACAGAGAAAAACGCCAACGAAATCCTTGGTCAAATCAAAGAGAAAAAAGAAAAACCAGCGAAAAAAACACCAGAAAAAAAAGACCGAGAAGAACCAAAAGAGAAGAAAGTAGATGACGTCGAAATCGTTGACAAAAAAGAAGGAGCCTACAAACCAAAGATTAAACCACAGTTAAACGAGAAAGAGAAAGAGCAACTGGTAATTCGACGACAAATCAAGAAGCGGACTCCGCATTTCCTGAGAGACGAAGGATTCCGATACAAACGTATCCCGAAGAACTGGCGACGCCCTACAGGATATACTTCAAAACTACGCATTAACTTGAAGTATCGACCAAGTAAAGTACGCGTAGGTTTCCGCGCACCAAAGATAGTCCGTGGATTACACGCGTCTGGTTTTAAAGAAGTGATGATTCACACGGTAAAAGAACTTGAGACGATTGATCCGAAGAAACAGGCGGTGCGCATTGGCGGCACCGTTGGTACGAAGAAACGTCTAGAGATTGCGAAACGAGCCGGTGAATTAGATATAAGAGTTTTAAACATGAGGGAGTGACCATGACTGATCTACGAAATCAACGCAGAATGGCAGCATCAATCATGAAATGCGGTGGAACCAGAGTCTGGATGGACCCTGATAGACTTGAAGAGATAGCAAAAGCAGTGACCAGGAACGACATTTCGATTCTGGTGAACGGTGGCGCAATTAAAAGCATACAAAAACAAGGGAATTCCAGTGGACGACACAAACATATCCTTCATCAGAAACAGAAAGGAAGACGAACCGGTCAAGGATCCAGGAAGGGGCCAAAACACGCCCGCCTCCCAAAAAAGGAACGATGGATTCGAACCATTCGTCCGATCAGGGCTTATCTGAAACAACTACGAGAGGACACGAAAATCGATGCACATACCTACCGGTTGTACTATCGGAAAGCAAAAGGCGGTGTCTTTAGGAGTAAACAACATCTGAAATCACATCTTCTTGCGGACAATATCATCAAGGAGGAAAAACAATGAAAAAAGGACCACGGTACCATGTGAAACCGCGGAGACATCGCGAACGAAAAACCGATTACCGCCTGAGACTCAAACTGCTTCGAAGTAAGAAACCACGGATTGTCGTCAGAAAATCACTGAAAGCAATTCGCGTCCAGTTCGTAGAATACAGCCCCCAGGGCGATAAGATTCTCGTGTCAGCAATCTCCAATGAACTGGCCAAAGAATATGGCTGGAAATACTCAGTTGCAACCACGCCTGCTGCGTATCTCACTGGTTTACTGGCAGGAAAACGAGCAAAAGATAAGGGAATCGAACAAGGCGTTCTGGACATCGGGTTATACCATCCGACCATTGGTAGTATAGTATTTGCAACATTGAAAGGAGTCTTAGACGCGGGGGTTGAATGCCCCCATGACGCGGAGATGCTCCCGAAAGAAGATAGGATTCATGGAACACACTTGAACAAAGACATCAAACCGATCGTCGGTGAGATAAAAACAAAGATTATTGGAGGCAAGGAATAAATATGGCTGGACGAGAACGCGGAAACGCACCAAGAGGACGGCGCAGACAATTTGACGAGGGAGCTGCCCCGGTTATATGGGCACCGAAGACTAGACTTGGAAAAATGGTGAAAAACGGGGAGATTGCCACGATGAGCGACGCCTTGAAATCCGGGTTACCGCTGCGAGAGCCGGAGATCGTTGATATTTTACTGCCGAGTGTCGAAGATGAGGTTATCGATGTGAAAATGGTACAACGAATGACAGACTCAGGGCGACGAGTCAGATTCGTTATCACCGTTGTCGTGGGAAACAAAGACGGTTTTGTCGGTTTAGGTCAAGCAAAAGGAAAAGAAGTCGGCTTAAGTATTAAACGAGCAATTGAGAATGCAAAAATAAATATGATTCAAATACGACGCGGGTGCGGATCCTGGGAATGCGGGTGCCGAACACCACATACGATTCCTTTCCTAGTGACGGGAAAAAGCGGTTCTGTCGAAGTCACCTTTAAACCAGCGCCTCGTGGTATCGGGCTTGCGACCGGTGATGTTGCAAAGAAGATTCTCCGCCTCGCAGGAGTCAACGACTGCTGGGCGTTCACCGAAGGGAAAACAAAGACGGTCGTCAACTACGCAAAAGGAGTCTATGACGCCTTGAAAAAGAATGCAGAGATGAGGGTTACCTCTAGTGTAATGAATAAACTTGGTATTATACAAGGAAGTATTGGGATACCACCAAAAGAAGAACAACCCACACCGGTTAAAACGGAGGGATAAATCTATGGTCTACGCAGTTATCAGAGTAAGAGGCACGGTGAACATAAAGCCTGATATCAAGAAAACAATGCAATTACTGCGATTAACTCGAGCGAATCACTGTGTGCTCCTTGAAGAAAACGTGGTCTATAACGGCATGCTTCAAATGGTGAAAGACTATACCACCTGGGGTGAAATCAACAAAGAAACACTGACAAAGCTCATTTCCGCCAGAGGAAAACTCATTGGTGATAAACCCCTGACCGCAGAATACCTTAAAACTGCAACACCCTATCATAGTTTCGAAAAACTCTCAGAAGCAATCCTGGAAAATAAAGTAAAATACAAAGAAATACCTGAAGTAAAACCCCTCTTCCGGCTCAACCCGCCGAAGAAAGGCCACCGAACTATCAAGAGATCATTTGTGAATAAAGGCTCTTTAGGGTACCGAAAAGATGAGATCAACAAACTCATTGAACGGATGCTGTAAAGAAGCTATTTTTTCCAAAAGATTATTATAGTGATAGTATTTTATTGGTTGAATAAAGAGAAAGAGGGTGTTAGAAGATGGAGGAAGTTCTCTACAACATAGAAATTCATAGAAATGATGGAAACTATATGGGAAAGATTTATTCGGATATTGATGGGGTTAAAGAATTCGAAAACAACCGCATTGACCGGCTACTCCGCGATATCATCGTTGATATGCAGCTTGCATTAGACGATGAGTTTCTCACCAGAACAACCGCAACGGATCTCCCTGAATTCACCGATGAGATAAAATAAAATGACCCCGTTTCTTTAAAAACCACTGTTCTCTCTAAAAAATATGTCTATTTGAGGGCAATATTTTTAAAGGTTTCTGTTATTTGGGCTTCTACCTATCCTTATGCTTCGGAGGAAGACTGTGACGTATACTCGCTTTGAAAAAGCTCGCATCATTGGCGCACGAGCCTTACAACTCTCGATGGGTGCACCATCGATTTTAGTGGAGATACCGAAAGATATGATTGATCCGGTTGAAATCGCGATGCTTGAGTATGACGAAGGCGCAATCCCAATTACCGTCAAACGAAAGGAAATAAAAGCATAAATTTGAGGAACAACTATGGCTGAAGAAAAGCAAGCTGTGGAAACAGAACCGACGATGATGGTGTCTGAAGAAACCTACATGACTTCAGGAGTACATATCGGGACCAGACAGAAAACCGCTGACATTAAAGAGTTCATCTATAAAGTACGAAACGATGGGTTATACATCATCGATGTGAAAAAAACCGATGAAAGAATAAAGGCTGCCGCAAAGTTTCTAGCGAAATACGACCCATCACAAATACTCGCGGTTTCGGTGCGACAATACGGACAAAAACCGGTAAGGAAGCTTGGGGAAAACACCGGAATCCAAGTACTTGATGGACGATTCCAGCCAGGAACGCTGACGAACCCAAATGCTAAAACATTTCTCGAACCAGAAATCATTTTACTCACTGACCCGCTGGCAGACATCCAAGCGTTGCACGAGGCGAAAAATATCGGTATCCCAGTGCTTGCGCTCTGTGATACGAACAATGAGACGAAATACATTGATTATGTGATTCCCACAAACAACAAAGGACGACGCGCTCTTGCCTTGATTTACTGGTTATTGGCCAGAGCAATCCTTCGAGAGAAGGGTAAAATAAAATCTGATGAAGAATTCAAGGCAACTGTTGAAGATTTCGAAGCGGAAATTTAAATAGTTTTTTGAAGTCGTTGCCGATTCATACAGCTCAAAGGAGATACCTTTGGAAGAAAAAATCAACGACAACATCATCCTTATCGGTACAGCCCATATTTCTGAGGAGAGTGTTAACGAAGTACGTCAAGCCATTGAAACCTATAAACCAGATATTGTAGCAGTTGAGCTCTGTCAACGACGTTATGATACGATTACCAAGAAAGATAAATGGGAAAACACGCCGGTCACCGCGCTTATAAAATCCAATAATGCGTATTTCATGCTTGCACAAACGTTTCTCTCTTCGATTCAACGACGACTTGGGGAAGAGTATGGGGTTGAGCCAGGCTCTGAAATGATCGCTGCCATGCAAGAGGCTGAGAAACATAATATCAAAGTCGCCTTGGTTGACCGAGATATCACCGTGACTCTTAAACGAGCCTGGAGGAAGATGGGGGTCCGTGAGAAATTCAGGGTGATTTGGGAATTTCTCAAAGCGATGCTCGGGTATGATGAAGAAGAGTTCAAAGACCTTGACCTTAAAGAATTGATGAAGCAGGATGTTATATCCCAGATGATGGAAGAGTTCAGTAAAATTGCACCCAGTGCTGCCATGGTGTTGATTTCTGAGCGAGACCAATATATTGCACAGAAGATCTTTGAGGAAAGTAAGAAAGGTAAGGTTGTCGCGGTCGTTGGTGCAGGACACATTAACGGCATAAAGAAGCATCTTGAGAAACAAGACCTGAATGTAAATCTCCAGGAATTAGACCAAATTCCAAAAAAACGTATGAATCTTGTTAAGGTTGTTGAGGTTGCTATCCCTGTGATTTTTTTCTCGGTTATTGGTTGGATCATTTATTCTACTGGAATTGACCCCTGGAATAAAATCAAAGATATCTTCCTTGTGTGGTTCCTTGTTCACGGTATTCTGTCTGGCGTTGGCGTCGCAATCGCACGCGGACATCCTTTATCAATTCTTACTGCGTTTGTGGCTGCCCCATTTACGTCTTTAGAACCGTTTTTCGCTCCAGGATGGTTCGCTGGGTTAGTCGAAGTAAAACTACGCAAACCATTGGTAAAAGATTTCCAAGATATAAGCAAAATTGAAAGCATGCGTGATTTTTTTAAAAACAAGGTCATCCGTCTTCTGATGGTTGTCGCCTTGGCAAATCTAGGGAGCATCATTGGAACCATCATCGCGCTTCCTTGGATTCTCAGCCTTGGGCTTGGCTAAATGTTTTTATCCCAAACACCTATTGCTCGTACCACACAATTTGAGGATGCTATGCCGGAGAAACGGAAATTCTACACCTCGTTTCATGATCTTTCACCCCGAGAATATATGTACATCCCTGAAGGAAGCCTGCAGGTAGGAAAACCTGGGTCGTTTAGCAGGATTGAACTAGGTCATCTTTTTATAGCAATCGGGGTGCTTACTGTCGCATTTTCGTTTACATTTTCGAAAAATAGTCTTCTTTTTTTCTTTTTAGGGTCTCATATCAGCATAGTGTCTTACTTTAGATTTATGCCGATCGCGTTTCTCGGTATTGTCACAGCGTTTTTTATTCATGAACTATCACACAAATTTATAGCACAAAAATATGGTCTCTGGTCCGAGTTTCGAATGTATCCACGTGGTTTACTTTTCTCTATGATTATTGCATTTTTCACAGGTCTTGTGTTTGCTGCCCCAGGAGCAGTAATGTTTCGGGGAGAGGCAAAAGCATTTGAAACAGGGAGGATCGCTGCGGCAGGACCCACATCAAATATTATTATTGCGGTGGTCACCTACATTTTATATCATTTTATTTTTTTTGATACGGGGTTTTGGGGAACACTCATTGGGTTTATCTGCCTCGTAAATCTATTACTTGCAACATTTAATTTATTGCCGTTTGGTCCACTTGATGGCAAGAAAATGTTACAGTGGAATGAAATCGCTTGGTCTGTATTATTCTCTATTTCAGTGTTGTTCTTGAGTGGTATGTTTATCGGTGGGAATCTACTTTCCAATTTTTTTGTATGACGTAGGTGTAGAAATGTATATATTCATCATATCCGATATTTTCATTGGATGAAAACACTAGGTGTATACACTAAGGATTTCTCTCTGTATCATGATATTATCAAAGTTTTAAAAAAACGCAAAGTCGCCTATGTCTCGCTCTCAATACTAGATAACATACCGAGAAGAATCGGTGTGATCCTCACATCACAAAAAGAGCTAAAAGAAATACCTTTAAACAAGATAGTTGCCGCAGATGCATATGATTCTATAGATTATGCGATTGATCTTGCAGTACAGAAACTGACAGGAAAAGAGCTTTACTCCAATATTTTTATCGGTATTGACCCGGGGGAGCGACCTGGAATCGCGATTGTTGGTGACGATATTTTACTTCAGAAAATGCAGGTGGAAGGTCCTGAAAACGTGGCTCCTGAGATAAAACGCTTCTTAAAGGTTTACCCGTCGAAAGACACCTGTATCCGTATCGGACATGGGTCAATGATAACCAGAAACCGGATCATCAACTCGCTCATCCCCTTAGGGATACCGATTGAAATCGTTGACGAGACACGAACAACACCGTTGCAACAGAAACGACGATGCGTGCGAGACGGTGAAGCAGCGGCAGCTATTGCATTACTCTCTGGCGGGAGGGTACAGACGACACTTCCGATAGAAACCTCCAGAGGAGCGATTAAAAACGTCCAAAAACGCAGTCGGCAGCTCAGTGAGGGGAGATTCACAATATCTGAGAACACAGCGCTCAAGGTGTTAAAAGGGGAAATCAGTCTTCTGGAAGCTGTTGAAAAAGAAAAACCACGACACTAACAGTCGCTCCGAATGCAAAAAAATGAGAAAGAATCACCTTCCTTAGGGAGAGAACCATCCTTTTGAACCCTTTTGAGTTTAGCTCTTCGTTTCCCTCCTTTTTTGAGAATGAACGCATCTTTTTCCGTTCTACTGAGATTTGTACCAAAAACCTTCGTTATCTGCTTTAATTCTTGAAAACTTATGATTCTTTTATGGACTAGACTGTCAATAAATGCTCGTGTAGCTGCATCCTCTCTTCCCTCAAGATACAAGATATGCTGATTGTATATCTTTATCCTATGGATTGTTGGGAAATACTTATGTAAATGCATATAGCGATTCTGAGGGTTACTGCATTTAGCAAAAACGTATCCTTTCGTGAGTAATTCCTGGAGCATATCAAGCGTCTTCCCCCTGATGCCAGGCCATCCAATGTTTTTACTTGGGACATCATCTTTTGTCCAATAATACACAGTCGCTGAAGCAACATGAAGTTCCTTGGCTATTTGATACTTGGTTTTACCCATCTTTATTTTCCGTCGGATCCAAGCTCGCTTCGAAGGAGAAATATAGACAGGATTTCGTGTCATTACTAAAGAGTGAAAAAACTTATATAAATAGATATTGAAAATAGAAAAAAACAGCCCTTCAAAAAATAATTACATTGTCTTTTGAATCAACCATAAAAATTTGAATGCCCATCTTTTTTAAGGAGGGCATAATGTTTAATAATAACTTTTTATATCTTTCATTATCTGGAAATGCAATAGATACATCATCGTTTGGATGTTGAGTTTTTAATTCTAACACTTTATATATTGCTTTTGCGACATGATCTCTCATCTGAGAAGAATCAAATTTCTTCCCATATCGATTTGAATCAGGTTTGGAACTTGTTTCTCCCTTTGCTTCAACGTATAAATATTTATTATCTTTCTCTGCAACAATGTCGTCGCCATGTTGGTGCGCATAACAAAAACTGATTATTTTATATCCATCTTTTTCAAGGTATGATTTCACACTATTTACTACATCATCTTCGTATATCATATAGATGTCAATTTCCAAATATTTTATCTATTTAAAAAACCAACCATTGATTTTAGATGTTATTTATTAAAGAGACAATTACTAAAAGAATCGTAAAAAATACAACGACTCCCGTTAAAATCATAACCAGATAAGTATAATTTTTCATTTGTTTTGTTAAAAGCAAATTAGATTTCCAAGTTGCTAAATTCCAAAGAAAATCACGCTTATCTCGAGAAAGGATTAATGATGGATAAATCGTCTCGATCATTATTTTGAAATTTTCTTGAGATTTTTTCTTTATCTGTTTCTCGCCATCCTGTAATTTTTTTAATCTATCTCTCTGATCATCAGAAAGTAGTGCTTTAATTGCATTGTCATCCTCCAAATCAATTTCATTAATTTTTTTATGTTCTCCCTCTGTTGATTCTGTTAATTCTTTTAAAAGTGGATATGTTTCATCCATTGTGATATATCTTGGAATATCATTGGCTATTTTATTTATGAATTTTTCACACGTTTCTACATTTTTTATCTTGATAATACTATGAAGATCTTCTTTATATTTTCGTTGAATATCTATACTTTGTTGAAGATAGTCATTGTTTTCTTTTTCCATTCTTTCACTTAACGTTTTTCGGTATTCATTTTCTTTTTCATAGAGATTCAATGCATGTTCGATTTTCTCTTGTGATTGTTTTTTTTCACTAGATGTTTTTTTCATAACAATTCACGTAAACAAGGTCATGTAGCATTTCTTTCTTTAAAAAACCAATTGTTGACAAACTATTGTGGCGATAGATATATTTGATTAAAAGATCAACAAAATCTTTTTATGCGTTCAACTACGTCATTCAGATTATTTTGGATTTCACTCGCATGAAATCGTCTTATTTTCCATTCCTCTGTTCTCAGATGAATATCTCGTAAAATATCATATTCGTCAGCTTGCGAATGAGCTTTATCCCCATCAATTTCGATATCATATTTACGATCATTAATAAACAATGCAAAATCGAGTCGGTAAGATTTTCTATCTTTAATCTTGATACAATATTGAGGAACAACTATTACACCATTTTTTATAAGTTCATCGTATAATATTTTTTCAACAGGTGAATCAAAATGAATCTCGGATCTTTTTTGTTTCTCTGCATATTTTACTAATTCGCTGAGCAATCCGCCTAACTCCGCACATTTTTGTTGATCCCCAACGATTATTAATGCACTTTTCGCTCGAGTGATTGCAACGTTAAGAAGTTGATTCGTTGAATGGATCCATTGTAATGTACTTTGTCGAACACCATCTGAAACCGCTGGAGAAAAGAGGATGATATCTTTTTCATCTCCCTGAAATCGATGAGCCGTACCTACAGTGATGTCTATATCCTTCAAACGATCTATTTTGCTAATTTTGTCTATAATCATGTCCATTTGTGCTCTGAACAATGTAACAATCCCAAAGGAAACCTTCTTCAGATTTGATTTACGGAAATTTTCAGAGAGGGAAATAATTTGATCAACAACTGCATCGGCTTCCTCTAGATTATATGGACTCTTGGAATCTACTGTTCTACCTTTTACATTGACCCATGATATTCTTTTTTTGAGGGATTGATCATGGATTAATTTGTTTTGGTCAGTTAAAATATTTAACTTCCGATCATAAAAATACTCGTTAGAAAATGTTATGATATCGGGATGAGACCGATAATGTTCATTTAGCAGAATCGGCTGTTCGTTTTTTGTTTTGATAGTGCGTTCTGCTAGATCATATAATGAATTCTTTGTGTAAGAAAAATCAAGAAATAAGTTTTCAACATGTTTCTCAGATGCAATGCTTTTATCTTGGGTTTCTCTAAGAAGAGAAATGTGTTTTAACTGTTTTGGATCTCCTATGATAATCACTTGTTTTGCTCTGAACATTAATGGAAGCGCGGAAGCAATATCACATTGAGAGGCCTCATCGATGATCAATATGTCAAATAATGTATTTTTAAGGGGAATACTGTTTTTTGCAGATAGATTTGTTACAACCCAAACGGGTAAGAATTGGCAAATTTCTTGTAGTTCATCTACTTGACTTGCAAGCAGCTCTTTCCACAGTGTTTGACTTTCAATCCATGTCTCCAGTTTTTCGGTTGCATCAAAATATCTTGAAACATGATTTTGATCCTCGATGTTTGTCTTCTGTATTTTTTGCAGCCAATAGTTTTCAAATAACGGTCTAGATACTTCGCATCTTTTTTCGTGTAGTTCGACCAATCTTTTCTTTAAATCGTAACTCGATGGGATCTTTGAGAGTTCCTTTTTTGTTACTGCCAACTCTTCTCCCCATATTTCAATTTGTTTAAAAGTTAAAAGCCAGCGTAATGTCTTTTCGATATTGTTTGTTGAAAGATCGATGTTCTTGTCTAAATATCTTCTAAATGAAGAACTCAGGGTACCATAGTAAAAATGAAAAGCATCATGACACTTTTTTCTATACCTTGCGGGAAATAGTATTTCTAAAATTTTTTGAATAAGCCCTTGTTTTTTATTAAAGAATTTGTCGAGGTCGGTTTCTAATTTGAACTTATCAATTTTTTGAAAACTATCTTGTTTGCAGAGTACGTATAAATCGGCAGGGAGTTGACTTGCCATAGAATCGATTTTATTTTGTAGCTGATCAATGGTATTGTTTAATGCAGCCATTCTGTCGAGTTCTTTGTTTATTGTATTAATCTGCATGTTGATATTTTTTAGAACTGAAATTTCATGTTCAGGATCAGTTTCAATTTTTATTGAACTTTTATACAATAAAAGACTTTTTATTTCTGTTTCAGTGTTTCTACGATGGAGACGATGTCCCATTCTTACAATAAGTTTTTTTGATAAAAGAGAATTGAGTTTATCGATAACAACATCGACGGCTTTGTTATTTTTACTTGCGAACAGGATGGTTTTATCATGATATACTGCATTGGCTATAATATTCAGTACCACCTGAGATTTTCCGGTCCCTGGAGGTCCTGTAATGACAGTAAGTGGTTTTGTTAATGCGCTGATTACGGATTCTTCTTGGGAGGTGTTTATCGGAAAAACTTCTAGCAAGTTTTTGTCTACAGTTCCATTTACTGTATTTGTTTCATCAACATCTAGAAAATATGCTAATGAACCGGATTTTATTTCAGCAATGGATTTCTTTTTTAGAGACTGCAGTTCTTGCAAAAGACCATAGGTAATGCCAGTTCGTTCACCAACATATAATATGACTTTATTTATCAATTGGAGATCTGACTGTAATTCTAATTTGTTTGATTGCAGGGATGGCGATATGTTTTCTTTGTTCAAATCGAGCAGATTGAGGATTTCTTCCAATTTTGATAGAAAATCGCCTTCTTCTTGAAAATCATTTTGAATTTTGTTAATTTCTTCAAATTGGAACCCATTCTGTGCTAAGATATAATGGTTAAATTCTGGATTTACGGATAATTTTGTAAAAACGATGGAATCATTTTTCTCTTCATAAAGAAGTTCGATAAAGAAGATGGGCGAGATCTTTCCAGCGGTATCCATGACAAGAGGATATCCGTAGAAAAGAGGGGTATTTTTTTGTGTGAACTTATAATTGCGGAGAAAATTTTCTAGCTCCGTGGATTTCTTCAAAATTACCTGTTCTTTTCTACTATGAAAGAGCTCTTCTTTTTGAAAAATATTCGAATAAAATTTATTACCATCTGATTTAAAATTGAAAGTTAGAGAGAGCATGTCCTCTTTTTCTATGCAGGTGATATAATAATCTAAAAGCGATATGAATTTTTCATGTGAAATATGCTCGGTCATTTTATTACCATCAAAGGAGAAATAGTCGCTAGTTTCTTATATGCCCCCCTCAGCGATTTCTTCTATTGCTTTGGCCGGTGATTTTAATTTATACAATCTTTTTCTAGAGGATTCTGGATCTAATTCTACTTCAATCCAACCGTGTTTCTTAAAATCAGAGAGTATTACACTCAATCGCTTATCATCGGTTTCTTTAAGTGTTTCTTTTGCTTTGCTGAAACTGAATTTTTTATCTTTCAATTCCTCCCATAAAATGGCATATCGCTTGGTGAGCCATTTTGGCATAGGTTTTGTCATCATATCCACCCAGTTACTTGTCAGAAAAGCGAAAGACTTATATATAATTAATCCATGCTATTTACTTGTTAGACAAGTAGATAGATAGACAAAAGAGGTCTCGCATACCTCTTTCGTCTGGAGACATCGAATGCAGCCAAGCAAACGACAAATCTCCAGAGAAAACATAGAACTGGAGATTTATAAAACCTTCGAGAAGTTCAAAGAAAACAAACAAATAAAAATAGCCGACTTTCTGAAAGTATTCGATGCAACATCCATCCAAACATGCAAATACAGAAAAATCAAATTCCCCTATGAATCCCTCTTCAAACTTATTTTATTCCAGAAACTCAAAGGAATAAAGTTCTATACAAAGCTTACAAAATACTTGAGAAGAAATCCTTCCGAAAAGTTCAAACTTGGTTTCAACGAAACACCCGACAGAACACAAATTGGTTATTTTGTTAATCATATTCTCGATGAACAAACCAATGAACTCATAGAGGTCATTGTAAATAAAATTGAAGAGATCTCAGAAAAATTTGGCATACTCCTAGATGTAAAAACATTTCAATCTGAAAAACCTGAAAAAGAAACCAAAGAACGAAACCAATATTATCAGAAAAACGACAAAACCAAAGAAATATGCAGATTATTCAAGAAACGGTTTGCACCATTTATCAATCTGAATCTGAAAAACAATACGCTCTACAAAAAGACTCAGTTCATTGACCTTTTAATCCATATGGGAATGACCAAAGATTTTGCTGAAAATGGATCTAAAACCTATAAGGAACTTAGAGGATTTAACAATCCTGATGCGGATACCTTATTGTATCATTTGAAAAATTACACAGATACTAAAGATCTTCATAGAATGTTCATGACCCTTTTTGAGATTGTATGGGAAATGACGCGAAAAATTAATCTGTTTGACATCAGAAAACACTACGATGTCGCCATTGATTTTACCGAGTGGTATTTCTACGGTGATCGTGGTGCTCCTATGGTTGTTGGAAAGGAACCAGAACGAGGAACGTCGAAATGCTACAAGTTTGCCACCATTAATATTGTAGAATCTGGGAAACGATTTACACTCTTGGCTTTACCTGTTGGTCCTTTTGATAGGAAAGAAGAAATCCTTAGAAAACTCTTAGGTTATGTTCTTGAGCGAATTAAGATACGAAGAGTATATGTTGACCGAGGATTCTGTGATTCCTATTCGATTAAAGTGTTCAATAGTTTCCATCTGAAATATCTCATGCCATGCTCTCATTATTCAACGGTCAGAGATATTTTAAAAATCACTTCTGCACCTTCCATTATCACAGGTTTTGAGATGAAAGACGTCACTTTCAACTTAGTGATTGTTGAAGAGGAAGAAAATGATGGGAAAATAGTAAAACGAGCTTTTGCCACAAACGAAACGTTCGAAGAGAATGATGTAAGTTTAACTGAGCGATTATTCCTTCTTTACGGGAAACGTTGGGGAATAGAAACAAGCTATCGAGTAAAGAAACATTCCTATCTTCCAAAAACAACCTCAAAGAATTATCTCATCAGATTGTTTTATTTTATGTTCTCAGTATTGCTCTATAATTTATGGATACTTGCTGATATTCTAATCTGGCTTGCTCTGTTTGGTGAAATCAAAGAAGATCACCTTATCACATCAAAATATTTTGGAACTGTGCTTTATACGATTGATCCGGGGGGATAACAAGATGTCCTCCAACGTGTTTTTTAGACTTTTGGATTAGTGTAAAGTAGATTTCGATCCCCTGTTTTTTAATGTTTGAGCCTGTTTTTATCCTATAAAATCACTATTTTTCTCCATATGATACTCATAAGAATGGCTACAACCTCTATTTTTGTTCAGTTCTATGCTCTCCCTGTCGTACTTTCGGAACTACTGACTAAACGCAAATGTTTATGAGCTTCGTACATATGCTTCCTGGGTAAGAGTAATGGAACACCGATACGCACTGGTTAGTGTTTACGACAAAGAAGGCGTTATTGATTTTTCAAAAGAACTAACAAACCTGGGAATAACAATTCTTTCAACAGGTGGCACCGCTGCTTTTTTACACGAAGCAGGAATCCCTCTCAAAGAAGTATCAGAAGTTACTAGGTTCCCTGAGATGCTCGATGGTAGAGTAAAAACCCTTCATCCGATTATCCATGCAGGGATTCTTGCTCGACGCGACGACAAAAAACACCTGAAGACCCTTAAAGAACATCAGATCAACTTGATTGATTTTGTTGTCTGTAACCTCTATCCTTTTGAAAAAACCATACAAAAACCAAACGTCGGCATCGAAGAAGTCATCGAAAACATTGATATTGGCGGACCAACCCTGATCCGGGCAGCG